>DATDNL010000689.1:0-7372 GCA_036518315.1 Flavisolibacter sp.
TGCCCATTCCCGATGAATTTATTATTACCTGTACGCATTAAAACATTATAGCCGAGGTTGTGAGCCGCCCTCAAGAGAGTGCTTCCCATCCCTGTCATACCAAATTTATTTCCATAGGCCTCAACGTTGCCTGCCTGGAAAAGGTTATCAGATCCTAAAAACGAAGAATTATGGATATTCACTACAGCATCGGAATCGGCGACAAAGCTAAAATTGCCATTAAACCTGCAATTATTAAATGAGCCCATTTTAGCATAGAAAGGACCGTTGGTATTGTTGCCCAAAGCTATCACGTTTGTCAACGGAAAATTAGGTACGGCGTTTGAAAAGTTCGTTGCTTTTATGTTGCCACCAATTAATTTTTCGTTTGCATAATCCAGGCCAAAGGATCCTTTGTCGGGATTATCGAGTATCAAGTCTTTCTGAATAAATATTGGGGACTCTACGCCGATGTTTATGCGATAAGTAGTTTCATTGTTATCAGCGTATACCAGTTTCAAATTTCCAAAAATACTATCTGGTGATAAGGTTGCATTTTCCATAAACAATCCGCCTGATCGCCAGGTAATGATTAGAGTATCTCCGTAAAACTTATTGTTTCCCTTCCAGAATTCATTGGATGCACCTGTTTTTTCCAGGACAATCTTTCCTCCCATGTGCATGTTAGAAAAATCATTGAAGGTGGCAGATACAATTTTCCCGTTGTACAAACTATCGCCTGTACAAGTTGCAAAGACTGAGCATGTAAGCGTGAAGCTATTGAGGTTTAAAATACCTGCCGACATGGTTAACGTTCTTATACTTACATGTGCAGGTAGCAAAGGATAATGGGACAGGGAAGCGTTATCGATAATAACATTGCCCGTGCTAGTCGGAACATTGTTTGGAGTCCAATTAGCTGCATCATTCCAATCGTTGCTGGATGAACCATTCCATGTTTGAGAAATACTTTCAGTGGAGAGGAAAACGCAGCAGCAAAACAGACCCGAGTAAATCTTTTTCATTTGCTGTGGTTTACAGGTAAGAAAAGAAAAGTTTACATAGGCGTCCACATAGAGCTAAACTGGTATAAGTTATTGGTTGATTTTGACTTTTTGTCTGACATCAATATGCGCAATGAATGATGGTCATCATTGTTGATGGATTTCATTGTTGGAACTAGCAAGGGAGTAGATACTATTTTAATCAAATACAAGTTTAACGTTCCGGCTAATTCATTAGTGTACCGATCTGTATGATGGCGGTCATTTTATTCGTCAGCGTAGTTCAGTACTTTAAGCCAGTGAAACACTTTCTTAAGAAATACCTGTTAGAACGGCCGACTTTCTTTTCCTGGCTTTGTATTGTGGGAGTGCTGGCTGCCCTTGTATACCTGGTCTTTGGTATTATAGCCATCACACAAAGCGCGGAAGGGATCATGGTGGTTTTGTTTGTGCCTTATTTTTTAGTCATAACTCTCTTCATTTTAGCTGCAGATTACATTTTAAGAGCGCTGCTGAAGAAGAGACTGATTTGGATTTCTGCCGTTGAAGTAATCTTGTTTACTGCATTAGCCTTCAACTACTACCATACAAAATTTTATAAAGTGCAATTGGTAGTGAATCACCCAACTGAGCTTGTAGTTCTTGTAGAAGACGACGGGCGTGGACTGGAGATAAAGGAGAATCCTTTTCAACTGCATTTCAGTGCGGAAGTACCGTTGAACAATATAGTATTTCTGAAACCCTCTTCGTTTGACCTGCTGTGGTACAACCTAAGAATAAGATCAAAGTCAGGCATTACCTATACTAATTTTTATCCCATGCAATACAGTGATAGCAACGCGGTCAGTTGCGGGGGTAAGAAATACTATATACAATTCATACAATTGCAAATGAAGGGCAAGAGACCTCCCAGCATGGACGAAAGGATGTTTGATTCAGTGCACCGGGTGGTTTGTGATGCCTTAAGCGGTAAATAACATTATTATGTTTTACCTCTTCCCTTGAAAAGAGTTGGCAGTTCAGTAAGTTAGCTGGCAAAACGAAGTTGGTTGGAAAGGGAGAAAAAGAGAAATATTCTTAAGGCGCTAACACTAATAGGTTGCTTCTCCACCGGAATCATTTACGTCTCAATTGGAGTGATTGCCTTATTGTCTTTTATGAGGCTGAAGCGGGGCGGCGCTGATGAAAGCAGCTTTTTTGTGCTTTTGAACGGTACCGTTGCTGGAAGCATTGTTAACTGGATCATCATCGCCGGCGCAGTGTGTTTCATTATATGGCGGTTTTACGAAGCTTTTGAAGATCCGTATAAGGTTGGAAATGATGCAAAGGGAATACTTTTAAGAACAGGAGCTGCCTTTAGTTCAGGAGCAGACGCATTGATTGCATTGTCCGCGCTTAGCGCTGTATTTAGCACGAAGAAAGCACCAGTCACCGGTGTGCCCGTTCAGCAACGAGAAATGGTTGGGAAAGTCCTGCAGTGGCATGCAGGACACATTGTTATAATTGCAATTGGCGTTATTATCCTCCTTACGGCGATAGTCCTGATGTTGTACGGTTTGTCGAAAAGGTTTACTGAGACCATAAGATCGGATGACTTTAGTAAAAGGCAGCACTACATCGTTCATTCGATTGCCTATGCCGGTTATTTCTCAAGGGGTGTAATCCTGGGCATCATCGGTTTTTTCTTTGTTAAGTCGGCTATAACGAATGACGCTAACGACGTGGTCAATACAGATAAGGCCTTCAACTTTATTGGTGAACATATCGGGCATCCGTGGTTTATATTAGTTGCGGCGGGGACCATCTCGTATGGCGTGTATATGTTTATTCTAGGGTTGCATTATGACGTCAGTGGTGACCAAAAGAGGCAAGTTGGTTAGGGATAGTTCAATAAGGATAGGGCGAAGGAAATAGCACGTGCAAAAACGCCTAAAACAACTTAACTTGTATAGAACAGACCTCCCATGAAAACCAACTAACATTTAAAAAACAAAAGGAGGTAATCATGATCGTTCGACTCACGTTCTGCAAGTTCAATCCCGATTCGCTTAATGAAGTGAAAGCTATTTACAACCGTGACATCGCCCCGGTGGCGAGAATGCAACAGGGCAATTTAGGTATTCGCTTTATTGAGCCTGTTGACAAAAGCGATGATTTCATTTCCATTTCGGAATGGGCTACACAAGCAGATGTGGACCTTTATGAAAATTCAGGTGTTTACAAAACCCTTGTTGGAAAGCTCGCTGATTTTTTGACCAAGCCGGCTGTTCTAAAGACTTATACAACAGAAGACGTACTGGAAGTACATTAACAGCAAGGGCTTTTAAGAACATAAGAGGTCACGGAAGAGTGACCTCTTATGTTATAGGTTGAAGTTTGACTATTTGGGAGGCTGCTTCATCATCATTTGCTGCATGTGTTTGGTCATGGTACCCTGCCAGCCGTCGAAGAGCCACTTGTTATTCTTCTTACGCCAGATCTCGGTGTAATACACTTCTGCCAGTTTGTTGGTCCCACCCATAAATTCTGCCTTACCGGTGATTATGGCGAGGTCACCATACTTGCGCACCTTACGATCTGAAGTTTTTGTTTCAGTGACCATGGCAAAGGGGTTCGGTTTAGTAGTATCGCGGTTAGCATTTTGTGTCATGGTTTCTTTCTTATCGGCCATAACGCCATCGGCATTGATTGTGATATAGTCGTCGTCGACATCGGTGTTCCAGTAATCGCCTCCTTTGATGATCTCGATAAACATTTTCTTCTCCGCATCAGCGAGGTCCTTTTGATCACTTGCGGACACATTGAATCCTTCTGAGGAGCTGGCAGTTGTTTCACTGTTTTTCGAGTTGCAGGCGAATACGATGACAACCGTCATCAATAGCAAAGGGAGTTTTCTCATATGCAAGGTTTAGGTAATGAAAGCTAAGCAATTTTCTTTTTTTGGTAGAAGATATAATGCACATGTTGCAGACTGTTAGTGATGGAAACGCAAATTTTAGGGGGTGTTGTTTGGTCAAAAAGATTTAAATTACGTAGAGTAATTGCCTTGGTTGGGCTTCGCCCTTATCCACTATTCTATCTGCACCGATCTAATTCAACCCTTGTCTTAGAATAAACAGTAAAACGCCTTTCATTCCCGGTTCTGAAAGATTCCATTTCCCATTAGAAACCATATTCCTCGCTGTTGCGTATTTATTCTTTTCTAATAACAGTAACAATAAAACCAGATGTATGACACAACTCTATTCAGCAAGTTCGCCACTAAGGCGTGCGAAGTTCCTATTGTTCATATTCTTCGCCTGCGCCGTTAATGTGTTGCAGGCACAAACCTACTATGTCCACCTTTCCGGCCCGAACGAGGTGCCTCCTAATAGTTCGGCGGGAACCGGCAAGGCGATGGTTACGATTACGGGTAACATGATGAGAGTGCAGGTCAGTTTTTCGGGTCTTACTGGCAATACCACCGCCTCCCACATTCATGTCCCCACTGCCACGGCAGGTGCCGGCACGGCAGGCGTTGCCACCACGACGCCAACCTTTACGGGATTTCCGCTCGGTGTAACGTCGGGTACTTATGATCATACGTATGATATGACATTGAATTCCAGTTACAACCCTTCCTATATCACGGCTAATGGTGGCACTGCCGCATCCGCATTTACTGCCTTAAAGACGGCTATAGCAGCTGGTAAATCCTACCTGAATATTCACACGACTTTTGCGCCCGGTGGCGAGATACGCGGATTTTTGGTTGCCTGTCCAAGCGTGATGGTTTCCATTCCTGATGCCTGGGCTTTACCACAAGGGACTGCTGCCAACACTGTTTACCCGGCTTATGCACCAGCATCTTCACTGACCCTGCAGGCCAATGTTAGCGGAGGCGCGAGCCCTTATTCTTACAGTTGGTCGAATGGAGTTATGACTGCTTCGAATACAGTAAGTCCTACTATGCCAACGAATTATTCTGTGATGGTGACGGATCAGAATGGGTGCATGGGCATGGCCTCCAAGATGGTAAACGTCGTTAACGTGGCAGGCGGCAACAACGGTAAGAATATAGTTGTTTGCCACAAAGGCCAGGACATAGCGGTGGCGGCACCGGCGGTTCCGGCACACCTTGGTCATGGAGACATGCTGGGAAGTTGTGATGGTGCGAGTCATACGGGTACTGTCCGCGAAAGTGGTTTAAGGCAGATAGGAGGGGAACTGTCTGCACGAGTTCTTGCAAATCCATCGACTAGCTATTTTGATCTGCAATTGACCGGCACAGATGGCGCAGCCATTCAACTGAAGGTATACGACTTACAAGGCAGGGTGGTTGAATCCAGGCCGTCATTGCAAGCGAATCAAAGCCTTAGACTGGGAGCAACCTATCGACCGGGTGTTTATCTAGTCCAACTAATCCAGGGAAGTCAACACCAGACCATACGCCTGGTAAAGACCAATTAAGGATGATAACCACTAAACTAACAAGGCGCTGATAGAAACAGCGCCTTTTTTTGGTTTGTGAAACATTTCCCTTTAACAGTAATAGAAAGGTTGCCCGCCCACATTAAAAGATGGGGCGCCTGGTAAAGTCGTCATAGGCTTTAATCGAAAAGAACTGGGAAGGACTACTGATATTGAAGCCAATGCCTGGCCGTTGCTGCAGTGGAAGGGTCGAACAGTGCGTCATCCAATGGAACATCGGGTTTGACCTGGTCATAGCTTTCTACCTGTACCAGCTTGCCGTTTATGTAGATATCTACCTTAGTCTCTGTTGAACCTTTCGGAAGTTGTTTATGGTTGAGAAGGTGGGCATCCAACAATTGCCCCCTGTTTCTTTCTGCAATGCGAACAATGCGTTGGTCTTTGGTATCGATCCAAAATGCATTCGTAGTATCGCTTTCATTATCACGGCCAATAACGTAGGCCGGTGCGCCATCCACCGCCGTTTGATATCCTTTCTTCACATCATAGCCTTTTGTATCCAGGTACTGCAATACCGAGTCAAAGGGCATGTAATACATGCCACCGATGAAGAAAAGAAAAGGATTGGTGTCGGCATTTACGTTTCGTAAGCTGTTGTTCTGAAAACGATAAACAGAGTCTCTCTTATAAAGAACAAAGTTGCCTTTTGAAGGAGTGTCAAAATCAATACGGAGATCGTTGGGTAATTTGACGGCTTCATACCAGGTGGCTTTGCGTATGAGTGAATCGTTTCTATAATTTTCGGTCGTTTGTACAAAGGTCATGGTGTGGTACCAGTGGTGATGGTTTTTGGTGTACAGCGCCTTGAGGTACTGAACACCTTTTTGAGCAAACAGGTTCGAGGAAAGCACTAAACAGAAGGAGAAAATTACTGGCCTGGACATAAAAGTTTTTTGATTATTTGTGATGAAGATAAACCGTGGAAGGGTAACCATAGTACCGAAATGATCGATGGTTATGTTCCTTTCTTAAATCACTTTACCTGTTTTGGACGGCTGAGGCAGTGACGGAATTTTACAAAGGGATAGATTCCGCCCTTGTAAAAGTGTGTACAGGGTCGATGGTCAGGTAGCGGAGAACGTTGCCAGGCTGGGCGAGTATTGGATTCTATCGCTTACTTCTTCAACGATCAATTCTATTGCGCTTTCCGGGAATGGAGAAACGCAGCTGGCATTGATTTCGCATAAGGAGTACTTTTTACCCGGGTTCTTTTCGTTTACATCGTTAATGAAGAAGTCTGCGTCCCAGATCACGGGTAGTGCGCCGGATGGCACTCCTGTCAACTGTTGCAGACTCCCGATCCAGTTGTTCTCCATGACCCGTCGAAGGTCCTGGAAGAGTCCACAATGCTGGCTAAAGTAAAAGCGCTGGCTCGGTTTTCTAAAGACTAAATCAATAATGGGATAAAGAGCATTGACTTCCTGGTAGCCGAATCCTGCCACTCTATTGCCGGAGATGTAGCAGCGGACGATCCCATTTACAATACCGGGATTCCATGGCTGATCGATCAGCATGCCGCTATTCTGAAAATAGTATTCAAAGGTTTTGAAGAAATGATGGACGGTCATCATCAGGGGGTGCTCGCCGTCCGTGGCATGTGTTACCTCGATCCTGTCATTCTGGTAGTGTGTAGTGTCGATCTTAAAAACACCATTGCCACCATTTCCGCGGTGTTGTTTTAACACGCGAATACCGGTGTCCTCATGAAGAAACCCGTTCTTGAATTCTTCGAAGGAAGAATAACATTTCACGTCGGTTCCGAACTCTTCGCGCCTGGTTTGATGAAGAATTTCTTTGGTGCCGATCTTTAAAATCACTTCCGGGTGGGCGGAGACGAAATGTCCCGAGGCAGAAAGGTTTGTGAGCAAGGTATCGAGCCGCGTCCTGTCGTTGCCCTGTTCGATGGGATTCACCCAAAC
>DATDNL010000690.1:0-2882 GCA_036518315.1 Flavisolibacter sp.
CCATTGTCGACATCATCGACTTCAATATGAGTCCTGAAGACGCAGTTTATAAACCCAAGTTTCATCACCAGTGGTTGCCCGACCAAATTGATGTCGAAAAAACTTTCCCGCAGGACGTGAGAGATGCCTTAAAGAAAATGGGATATAAGATTGTTGAAAGAGGCGCTATTGGCCGAACAGAAGTAATCAAAGTACTCCCGGGCGGAAGGTTTGAAGCGGTGGCAGACAACCGTGGCGATGACGATGCCGAAGGATACTAATATTTAAAACCGCTTAGCATGATAGAACAACTTTTTCTCGATTCAGCCATCAAGCGCTTCAACGAATACAAAGGCCTCGGCCAGAAAACCATCGACCAATTGACCGGTGAAGAAATGCACTATTGTCCAAATGAAACTTCTAATAGCATTGCAGTTATCATCCAGCACATGCACGGCAATATGTTAAGCCGTTGGACCAATTTCCTCACCGAGGATGGCGAAAAGGAATGGCGCAACAGGGATGATGAATTCGAAGTACACCAGTTTTCAAAAGAGCAATTGATCGACAAATGGAATGAAGGATGGAAGGTTGTCCTCGACACGCTGGGATCGCTTAAGACGGAAGACCTATCTAAAAACATCACCATTCGCAGTCAACCACTCAATGTAGTCGATGCAATAAACCGTCAATTGACACATTACAGCTACCACGTGGGTCAAATCGTATACATTGGCAGGTGGATTAAACAGGACGAATGGAAGTCCCTTTCCATTCCAAAAAATAAATCACAGGATTTCAACAAGGTGATGTTTGGTTCCAAAGGCAAATAAAATAGGAGTTCGCCTGGAACTCCTATAACTGTCTTTTAAACAACGAAACACCTAAAATCTATTCAGCCATCAGCACACCAGTCATGGTCATATAGTGCCCGGGAAAGCTGCAGATATAAGTGTAAGAACCCGCTGGTACTGTAAACTCGATGGTGTCAGATTCACCGGGTCCCAGCAATTTCGTATGCGCGATGATTGCAGGATTACTGGCTGGAATGTGATCGGGTGCGCTCACTGCCTGTGCAGCAAAAGCAGCTAGATCAGTTCCGTCCTTCAGCAATATGAAGTTATGCCCCATTGATTCTTTTGGCATTGTGCCGATATTCTTCAAAGTGAGTTTTACAGGCTCGTTGGCCTTAACATGCAATTCGGTCGTACTATACTTTAGCTGGTCGTTGGCAGTGAGTTCAACCGTGTTCGACACGTTCGAAGGTTGACTTGTCTTTTCCTCTTTCGTCGTCTCTTTTGTGTTATTGCCGCTATTGCAACTCATTGTAAAAACGGATGCGGCAACCAGTGTAATGACTAAAACCTTTTTCATTAGCTTAAATTTTCCGCAAAATTAATCCATACGGGCTTATCCCCTAGTGATTTAGTACATCTCCCCAAAATTGAACTCTTCCGTTTGCTATGATTCCTAAGTTCAATTACTTATTTTTACCCACTATATTCGTAACTATGAATTCAAGGCGTCTTTTATTCCTTGCGGTTGTCCTTTTGTCAGTAAAAAGCGAAGCACAGGTCCAGTTTGCCTATTACGCTGGCGCACAAGCCACTTCAGCCCTCTACAAAGTGGCCGATGTCAAACAACCGACCCAATTTAAGCCTGGATTCATGGCCGGTATGTCTGCAAAGGTGGAATTTGATAACCAGCTTTACTTCTTCCCCTCGGTCTTCTATAACCTCAAAGGCTATAAAGTCACCCTCAATAATCCTGCTTTCCCGCCCACAGAATATGCACTGAACAACAATGTCACCGTCCACACGGTGGAATTTGCACCCCTCTTGCATTACGACTTTAATAAAAAACTAGCCCACTTTTTCGTTCGTTTCGGCCCTTCCGTGGATGTTGCCATCAACGGTCACGAACAATTTGACACCTCCGGCTCTTCGGGCAAAATAGCAACCGTCTCTCGTCCTATGAACTTTGCCTTTACTGAGTACGGACGTTTTACAGCCCAGGCCAATCTGCACTTCGGTTATGAGACAGGCAAAGGACTCTTCGTATACTCGTATTACCAGCACGGTTTCGGCAGCATGAATAACCACGACGGCGGTCCCCAGATCTTCCACCGCATTGTCGGCGTTTCCGTAGGATGGTTGTTTGGCAAGAATCCATTAGTCATGGACACCCGGCCCATTACCAAATAGGCAAGCCCCCGAAGGACGTGAATTTTCCTTATAATTTTCAGTCTGGATGCCGTTGCTGGATCACCTCTCGATTATTCCACAACGATCATTTATCTGTTGCTATCAATTCAATTTGATTTGGGCTCCCATCCTCAAATCTCTCACAAAACCTAAACGCCCCTTAATGGCTTTCACACCGTCAATTTGCAAATGGTTCAAATTCTCGAAAAATCAACTCGCCCGAACTGTAAAGTCGAACCTCAAACATCGAACCTCGAACAAGAAAACCACCAACCACAAACCTTCCCTCCTATCTTTCACAAACTTTTCATATCCCATTCGAGTAATGAATTTGAACACACTTGATGTTTAGCTAATTTTACAAAAACCGCTTATCCTGAAGAAGTTCTGGAAGATATCACTTCGTGTGCTACTTGGCCTCCTCGCCCTGGTATTTTTACTTTATGGATTTCTCCAAACCGGGGTGGGCCAAAACTGGTTGGCACGACAAGTGACCAGGCGTCTTTCTAACGACCTGCAGACAAAAATCTCCATTAAGCACGTTAAGCTGAACCTGTTCAATTTCAACCATATGGATCTGGAAGGGGTTCTCATGGAAGACCAGAAACACGATACTCTTCTTTATGCGGGTCTTTTCCAGGTTCGCATTACGGACTGGTTCGTATTCAAAGACAAGGCTGAACTGAAGTATATAGGCCT
>DATDNL010000691.1:0-2449 GCA_036518315.1 Flavisolibacter sp.
AAAGAATTTGACTCCAGAGACTACGCTGGAGACTTTGATCCCCGACTTCAAGGGAGAAAAAGAAAACATTCAACGCATTATCGATGCCGCTCCAGAGGTGGTATCGCATAACATCGAAACAGTGGAACGTCTTACCAAGCAAGTGCGTATCCAGGCGAAATACTGGAGAAGCATGGAAGTAATCAAGACACTCAAGCTCGGTGGAATGAGAACAAAGAGTGGGATCATGCTGGGTCTTGGCGAAACAAAAGAAGAGGTGACACAAACACTACGCGACCTCGCCAATGCCGGCTGTGATGTCGTCACTATAGGGCAATATCTTCAACCTTCTAAGAAACACCTTTCGGTTCAACGCTTTGTACATCCCGATGAATTTGCAGAGTATAAAGAGATTGGGTATGAACTTGGGTTGGATTATGTCGAAAGCGGGCCTCTCGTTCGTTCTTCTTATCACAGCGAAAGACATGTTATTCCCGGGTACGGAAGGGGCGAGTGGGAGAAAGGGAAGGCGCAAAGGATCGCGTAAAAAAGGGTTTTTGGTTTTTAGTTTCTGGTTTGTGGTTAGGCGGTCGTTTGTGATTGCCGAGGTTTTGATCGTTTAAACTTACAACCAGTTTTTCGCATATTCTGCTCTCTGCAAAAGCACAGTTTCGATTTTTATAGGCGTTGTACCGCCGTCTTTCAGAATTATTATTTGATACTTCCTTCCACGATCGTATGCCATTATTATGGCTATGGAATCCCCTGTTCTTCAATAAGGGGCACTCATGTTATCCTTATATTATCCATTTAGTAAAGTCCCTATAAGGTCCCTATAAGGTCCCTATAAAGTCCCTATAAGGTCCCTGTGAAAGGAATGAAAATTGAAGGGGGGAAAACCTGAAAACGGTTCATTTGATAATATGATGGGATAGGTACCACGCAGTTTTGCAAGTATAGAAAAAAACTATCTTTTAGACAAGGGACTGTGGGCGAAGCGCTGCATTAACCTGAGTGAAAAAGTTGATGACCTGACCAAGACAGTCAGCGAAGCGAAGTTCGACATATTTTATGGGAGAAATGTTCAGTTGTTTTCGATTCTCCATTTTCGCTTTAGTCTTCCGTGAGCGCCAACCTGCAAACATCAATGTACAAAACGACGCAGCCCTTCGAAAAGCGTCGAAGGGCTGCTGTATAGCTTTTTAATGTAGTAGAAGATTACTCCCTGATCTCCCAAACGAGAGCACTAGCACCAAGGATGGCAGCGTCTGCTTCTTTCAGCTCACTAAATATCAGCTTCACTTTATCCTGGAAAATGGGAAGCAGATTTTTTTCCATATGCTCCCTTGTTGGATTCATTATGAGATCCCCGGCTTTAATTACACCTCCAAAAAGGATAATAGCCTCAGGCGAGGAAAACATGATGAAGTTGGCTAAAGCTTCTCCGAGGATCTGACCTGTAAACCGATAAACTTCCTGTGCGATCTTGTCACCTTTCATCGCTTGTTCGTAGACAATCCTGGAATCCAGTTTACCATTGAACTGGCGAAGTAAACTGTCTTCCTTGCTTTCATTCAACATCTCTTTCGCCGTGATAACGATACCGGTTGCCGAACAATAAGCTTCCAAAGAACCATCCAGTTTCGTTGACCAGTGCTTTCGACCGCCTGGCCGGATGATCGTGTGTCCCAGTTCGCCTGCAAAACCATCATGTCCCAAAACGAGTTGGCCATTCGACACGATACCGCTACCGACACCAGTTCCGAGTGTTATCATGATAAAATCTCTCATACCTCTTGCGGCACCGTAGTTCATTTCGCCCACGGCGGCTGCATTGGCATCATTTGTCAGAGCTGCAGGCAAACCAAATTTGGCTGTAACCAATTTGGTCAGGGGAATAATGCCTTTCCAAAGAAGGTTCGGAGCATATTCGATGGTGCCTGTGTAGAAGTTTCCATTTGGCGCGCCGACGCCAATGCCTTTAACGACACCGCCATTGACATGCTGTTTGATCAGCGGGGTAAGCGTGTCGTACAGAGCATCTACATAGGTTTCCACTTCAGGGTAGGCATCTGTTCTTATTTCCCCTTTTTCTAAAATTTCCCCGCGGTGATTTACAATACCATATTTTGTATTGGTGCCACCGATATCAATTCCAATTGCAAATTCATTTGATAAGTCAATCATCTATCTATTTTTTTGTAACGTCGAACGGAGTTTCAGGCACGGTCTCGAGTTCTGCCAGGTCTTCATCTGCCAGGTTTTCATCAATTCCTTGTTTACGAAGGATACCTTTCACAATAAAACCGAAAAAGGCTAAATATGCAAAACAAAGAACCGGTACCCAATACGACTGGTGAATTCCATAGCCAACAACGCTTGATTTAGACTGGATGTAGTCGGCCATCTTTCCCTGCAGAGGAGGGATAATTCCCCCGCCCAAAATCATCATCACCAGGAAGGCCGAACC
>DATDNL010000692.1:0-3737 GCA_036518315.1 Flavisolibacter sp.
AATGTCGCTGTAACAGTTGTCGATCATTGATTTCACCTGTCCACGAACGCTGTTATTGCCGTTTGCTGATCTATCATCAGGATGACAACTGAATAGAAAGGCTACAAGGGTCAAAACAAAAAACTTATTCATATAGTGAGGTTTTGCACGAAGAATTGTTACAAAAAGTTTCGGTTGATTATTACCCCCAATCGCCAATCCCCTCTTCGACGGAAATAGTAAAGCATATTGTATGCCGCAATGAACAGTAAACTGCACAAACTGTAATCGGGACTAGGAGCACGATGAAAGTAAGGATGGCAGGCTTTTGGTTTCTATTGACTATTTTATCGCTGTTAAGTTGCTATTTTAGCTCCGTGAGCAACTCCTTTAAGCGTCTGTTAGTCTTGTCTATAATTGCCTGGTTAACAATCGGAAATGTACATGCGCAGAACAAATCCTTCCTTCCCCTTGACTATGAGTATCCGCCTTCCCTCCTCTCCACGCCGAAAACCTATGTATATAAAAATGAAAAGACAGGAGCGGTTCGTTTCAAAGACATTATGCTGGAGCGGACAGGCAACGACATAACAATCCATTGGAAGGAATACGACAACTCGCCTATTGGCGATTCGGCCACAGAGCTCAATGACAAGACTCATGACCATTACATGCTAATGAACAGCTCCGCCATCAAAGCCGTGGTCGGGGAAGATTCCGTTTACAATGATGGCAGTAGGCTCGGCGAAAGAGTTCAGACGATCTACTTCAACCTTAGTGACGAGATCAGTCTGTTTGCAAGCTATCGATCTTCTTTTTTAAAAGACACAACAATCAACTGGAAAGAAAAACCAGTTCCCTGCCTCGTTGTTCAATCGTACCAGATGCAAAGGCTGACCAATTCGCTCTTCCCCGACAAGCCTAAAGAGCTAAACGGGATTATTTACTACTATTTCGGAAAAGACGTCGGACTACTGATGTACCGGTCAGAATCTCCGGAAGACCAGTCCACCTGGCACCTAATAGAGATCAGGAACAGGGGCGCTAAATAATGTTCCAGGTATCCATATAAAAGAAGAAAGCCCTGGGGGGCCTTCTTCCGCGTTAACAACTGTTAATAAGAATAATTATCGTCGCAAATAAAAAGCAGCAAAAGCAGGCAAATTATGATTTTTATCAGGAAAGAGACTAACCAACTTATATATTTAGTCATCAGTTTTTCAGCTAATTAGACGTATGAGGCTTCCACCGGACACTGCTTAATGCCGTTTATACTTCCCAACCCCCTTATCAGAAAAAAACTTCCCGAAACGACATGATTCCTGTAATTTGCCTCAAACATCCCTCCTGGTAAAGACCAACCTTATCCTCAGTTAGACCAAACTAACACGTTAATTAAATCAAACCATATGTTACACAAAACGCTTACCTGTTGTGCAGTGGCCTTTCTGATGCTATCTGCTGCCAATGGCCAGGGTATCTTGAAGAAAATCAAGGACAAAGCGCAGCAGGCTGCTGACAAAGTCGTCGACAAAAAGATCGATAATGCTGTTGGAAACAACAGCAATACGGGCAACCCGAATTCAGCTCCTCCCGATATGTCGTCCGTGGGACGAAGTGGCAAGCCTTCCAATAAAGGCGGAGAAGGATTAATCTCCACACCTCCTAATGTAAATGACAACCTGTCGTCGGCTGAAACGGCATTTAAGGCGGCCAAATACAGTGACGCACGTTATTCCGTGCGCCAGGCGATGCTCGGAGTGGAAATGGAAATTGGCAAGAAGATACTCGACGGGTTACCTCCCACCGTTTCAGGACTCGATAAAGACGCTTCCGCAGACAAAGTGACCAGCGCCGGCTGGGGAATGGGATGGTCAGGTTTAACGATACAAAGAGACTATAGAAAAGACGATAAACAATTGAGCTTTACCATCGCCAACAACGCTATGTGGATGCAGGCAGTCAACATGTATTTCAACAATGGTGGTTACATGCAAACCTCGGGTGGCGAGCAAAAATGGAAGCAAATAAAGGTGCAGGATGAAAAAGCAATTATTGAATATGATGCCAGCACGGGGTATAAACTAAGTGTGCCTGTAGGACAAACAACATTGCTTGTATTTGAAGGCATCAATTTCGCTAATGAACAGGACTTCATGACTGCTGTAAACCAAATCAATATCCCTTCAATTAAAACACAGTTGGGAGAAAAGTAATCACCCTCTAAAGCCATTTAACATGAAAAGAATATTCCTTCTATTGATAGTAATAGCGGTCGGCTCCAATTCCTTCGCGCAGGACTTCGCCAAACGCCTTACCGAGGCAAAGACCGCCTACTCCGCCGGTAAGTTGGACGACTCCCGCTTCGCCATGGAGCAAATGTTGCAGGAATTAGACATTGTAACGGGTAAGGAAGTATTAAAGATGCTTCCCAATCAAATGGGAGACAAACAGGCAAATATGAAAGCTGATAACGTTACAGGATCTTCAGGATTCGTGGGTGTTATCATACATCGTGAATACGGCAACGTGGATACATCCAAAGCAGAATTGGAGATCATCAGTAACTCACCGTTAATTGCTTCTATAAATGCTATTTTATCAGTGCCGTTCATGGGTGCATCGGGCGATAACAAGATCATTAAGATCAACGGCTATAAAGCGCTCGTCGAAAAGGTATCGGGTTCGAATGATAGAACCGACTACCAAATACAACTCCCATTAACTACTTCTCTGATCACATTTAAAGCACCCGGCGTTTCCCAGGACGACTTAGTAAAAATGGCCAATACACTACCTGTTTCAGATATCGCTAAAATGCTACAATAATCTTTTGTGAACCTTATATTGAACGTGGGACCAGTCCCACGTTTTTTTATCACAATTGTGCAGCTATGAAACTAAACCATGTAGAACCCGAACAGTATTTCGTAAAAGGCGACGAATTCTTTCCCAATAGTAAATTGCCGATACTTCATTATCCCAGGGTGTTGGAAACTTCGGTTTTGTTCGCAGGGCAGGCCGTTAAAAAGCTATTTGAAGACAACAACTGGAAGAACACCTGGAAGCAGGGCATTTACACCTACCACCACTATCACAGTATCACTCACGAGGTACTGGGCTTTTGTAAAGGAGAAACCTTGCTTATGTTGGGTGGTGACAATGGCATTACCCTGTTTGTGCAGGAGGGAGACGTGCTCGTTATTCCTGCCGGAGTAGGTCATATGAATTTAGGCAAGGAGGATGACGTGATCTGTGTTGGCGGGTATCCTGACGGAAGAGAATATGACATGAACTATGGCAAAGCTGGCGAAAGACCGAAAGCAGATAACAACATTGCGGCTACTCCTTTGCCCCCAACGGACCCTGTATTTGGTAAGAATGGCCCTTTACTGAAACTATGGAAGTAAAGCTTATATAAATGCATTAAGAGAAAAGCCCCTTTGCAGGGGCTTTCTGGTTTATTACTTAACTCTGATGACCGGTCTCAATTTGTAACCGTCTGCTTCATCGGTTACAGAAGCACCGGCGTCGAAGTCGAGTACCACAGTTTCAAGAGTAGCATTCAACTTCTTGTTGACTTTGATCTTCAAACCCGAAGTCGATCCACTTGGAATAGTCAAAGGATAAAGTTGGCCATTAACCTTGATGGTATTATTGTCACCCAGGATCAACCTTACTTCTTTTACAGTGTTTGCCGGGACTGTCCCCGAAGCCACCAATGTGTCAAGACCATTCTGGAGGCCAAGTAGATTGTA
>DATDNL010000693.1:0-2672 GCA_036518315.1 Flavisolibacter sp.
TCGATCATCTGTCTCTTTTCATTGTCTGAAAAGTGCCCAGGGAAAATACGTTCCAGTAATTCCTCGTTTTTACCATAACATTCCGCCTTCACCCTTTCATAGCTAAGCGAAGGATCGTGCTCAAGTAAGATTTGGTGCCATGCCTTTATATGATAAGGCATATCATCGATCATAGTTCCGTTGAGATCGAACAGGAAAGCTTTATAGTTTTTTTGATTCTCGAGCATTCTTCCGGAGTAAGGGATTGAATGGCACAAAATAAGGAATAAATGTCAAAAGTACAGGTATTTTACCGTGTTCTTTTAATGAGCCCCAAGGGCAAAACCTCTTCTTTCATTTCAATGCTTTCGCTCAACCAGGGATGGTATTCACAGCCGAATCTCAAAGACACGAGGCAACGGTTGTTTTCTATTTAACATAATAAAAAGTGGGCTTTCCGGGAAGTATGGTGGGCGAGGAGTGGGGGTTGTCGGGAAGTCGCCGCGGCTTGCGACGGTATTGTTGATCATTGATCATTGATTAGTTGATTTGGAAGGGTTGGAGGTTGGGTTTAAAGGCTTACGCTTTGAAGGGCTTGAATCGGGCCGCCTTTGTTCCGGTTATTTGATATTAGCGTGATTCTGACATCGTGATTAGGTGCTAAAGTCTTGACAAAGCCGAAGTGAAGCCTACTCAAAGTCTACTCCCAGAGACGCGAGATGGCGAGATAAGCCAGGTGTATAGACACCTGGGTAAAGTCACTATGGTTATTGCGGTTCAGGTCACCGGACAAAGAGGATAAAATCAGAATTCTAAGTTCGTTCCCTATAAAGAGGCTCTTAACCGCAATGAAAACGGGATTTCAACGTGTCGCAGGGTGTTGTCCTTAATAATCCTGGCAGTTTCTTCGCCCATGGCCTCAAAATCAGTCGAGATGGTAGTAATGCCATTAAGGATGATCTTTTTAAGTGGTGTTTCATTATAGGAAATAACACCCACATCCTTTCCAACTTTCAGCTTGGATTCCAGCAGTCGTTCGATCAATACAACCAGGTCATTGTCCATCAGGTTAATGTAGACTTCACTTTTCGATATCACTTCTTCGGCAATATCGTGAACGACCTTGAAGTTGAAAGCGTATTCATGACAAAACGATGCGAATCCTTTCACGATCTCTTCCGGGTAATAGCTGTTCTCAGGGAAAATGAGTTTCAACGTATCGTACTTTTCAAGCTGCGGCAGAGCCTGTTCGAGGGCCGTGAATATGTCCTTTTCGAAGTTTTCGTATACCGCTCCAAAGTTGCCAGTTACGCCGGGGATAATCTTGTCTAACAGAATCAGCTTTTCTTTAGGGATCGTGTTAATGATCTTATGTGCGGTATCTCCCCCTTCAATAAAATGGGGAAGGATAACGTAATAATGATAATCAGTCTTGCTGTTCTCCAGCAGCTTTCGGAAAAGGGCAAGGTCGTTATTATAGATGTAGAAATCGATAGCCGCGGTGTCACCCAGGGTGCTTACGAAGTAATCGTATATGATCTTTTTATGTGGACTCAGCTTATTAAACATTAAGAATATCTTGGTAGTGCGATCGACATCGATATTCTTAATGAAATAACCTTTCCCTGGGACAGATCCAATGATGCCCTGTTTTTTCAAATACTTATATCCCTTTTCCGCAGTATCGCGGCAGATCTCAAACTCAAAGCTTAACTCGTTGATGGAAGGCAAAACATCATCTACCTGCAGTTTACCATCTTCAATAGCTTTAATGATGGAATTAGCAAGCTGCTGGTATTTTGGTGTTGCGGAAAACTCATCGAAACGAATGAGCTTATAAAATGGCGAAGTCTTCATTTCAGCAGTCGTGGATTACCACAGCAGTAAAAATAAGGAATTCGAAAAGAACCCACATGATAGTCCATGATGGGCAGGGTTGGACGAACCTCTATTTTTAAATTTCATAGTTGTTTGCTATACTGATAAAACTGCTATATTGAATTTATGCAAGTCATATTAGGAGTCATTTTTCATTTTATCGGAGGGTTTGCGTCGGGTAGTTTCTACATGCCGTTCAAAAAAGTCAAAGGCTGGGCATGGGAAAGCTATTGGATCGTGGGCGGTTTGTTTTCGTGGCTGATCGTTCCACCGTTAGCTGCCTGGCTTACCATTCCGCACTTCTCCGAGATTATCGCCCAGACTCCGACATCGACTTTGTTCTATACTTTCCTATTCGGCCTGTTGTGGGGGATCGGGGGATTAACATATGGGCTTGGAGTGCGATACCTGGGCGTTGCTTTGGGCAGCAGTATCATCCTTGGACTTTGCATGGTGTTTGGCTCGCTCATTCCTTCTATCTATTACCAGTTCGTTCCACACGCCGGCAAAGACACGATTAGCTTAATTGCAGGCAGTAAGTGGGGATTATTTGTGCTAGCGGGACTTGTCGTTTGTATCATCGGAATCATTCTTTGCGGCAGAGCGGGAATGTTGAAAGAAAGGCAGATGAATGGAACTGCGCCTTTGCCCGGACCGGGAGGCACGCTAAAAAAACTGGCTTCTGAACCAGTTGCAGAAGAAGCTGCCATCGCCGGAATAGGTTATCGCCACGAGGCATATGATGAAATCGTTGCAGAACCGAAAACGGTTGCTGCGTCGGCTCATGGTGCTTCTTCCACTGCAGTCGAGTACAA
>DATDNL010000694.1:0-7593 GCA_036518315.1 Flavisolibacter sp.
ATAGGTACTTTATAGGCACCCCACCAAATAGACAAGCTGAGTCCGACATTAGTCTAATTGCACCCAAACCGCACCTTCCCTATAGCAACCCTATGCCTTCCCTTGGCCGGCTCTATGGCCACTCTACTTGAAAATTGAACATTGAAAATTGAATATCCGCTTCTGCGCCTCTAGTCCAAATTGATTCGACCCATCCTCCGTTAACTCTAAACACCTTAATTCCCCAATTTTTAGACTCTTAACCCTCGAACCTTTATAGCTTCGTCAAGCATAAGCGACTCCTAACCTCGAACGTCGAACATCAAACATCGAACCTCGAACAACCGCTTTACTTTTGCCAAACTACCCAGGCTGCCTTAACCTGAGTTTAAACCAGCCAGGTACAGAATAACAATCAATTTCTTTAACCCTCATTTTGTCAAAAGCAAGGAATGTCAAACAGATATATAGCCTGGGATGATACCATCGTAGCCCTGGCCACGCCTCCCGGCGTCGGAGCAATTGGTGTCATCAGGTTAAGCGGAAAACGGTCATTTGAGATCATAAATGAGCTATTTCCCTCAAAAGACCTCACCAAACAAGCCTCCCATAGCTTGCACGTGGGCTTCATTGTTCATGATGGTAAACCGCTTGACGAAGTAGTGCTGTCGCTCTTCAAAGGCCCCCGTTCCTATACAGGTGAGGACGTAATAGAGATCAGTTGCCATGGCTCCCCGTTTATCCAGCAGCAAGTAATTGATGCCTGCTTACAGTCGGGCGCAAGGCTCGCAAAACCGGGTGAATTCACCCAACGGGCCTTTCTCAATGGAAAGCTTGACCTTAGCCAGGCGGAAGCAGTGGCTGACCTCATTGCCAGTAATACCTCTGCCTCTCACAAAACGGCTCTTAACAATATCAGGGGTAAGTTTTCCGATGCCTTGAAGGACCTGCGCGAACAACTCATCAAATTCTCGGCCCTCATTGAGTTGGAATTAGATTTTTCTCAGGAAGATGTTGAATTCGTCGATCGTTCGCAGTTGAAGAAACTCGTTGCAGAAGCTATTCAGCACACAGATGCACTGGTTCACTCTTTCAAGTTCGGTAATGTCATCAAGAACGGTGTATCCGTAGCCATTATCGGTAAGCCCAATGCGGGCAAATCAACCTTACTGAATACTTTACTCAACGAAGACAGGGCCATTGTAAGCGACATTCCCGGCACCACGCGTGACACTATTGAAGAAGTGCTGAATATCGATGGCATCCTGTTTCGGCTTATTGATACAGCCGGAATACGCAACCACTCGCATGACGTCATAGAGAACTTCGGTATCGAAAAGAGTCTCCAGAAAATGAAGCAGGCCGATATGGTAATCTACCTTTTCGATCCCACAGAAATACCCTACGACGAATTACAGTCCGTAGCAACGGACATGGAGCAGAAAGGCATCAATTACCTTCTTGTCGGCAATAAAATAGATAGGAGCGATGAAACCGACATGCGCATGAAGTACCCAACCATTGACGGCCTACTGTTTATTTCCGCCAAAAACGGGTTTCACCTGGAAGTGTTGAAAGAAAGAATGATGGACCTGGTATTAAAGGATGTTGTATCCACTGAAAACGTTATTGTAACAAATGCCCGCCACTATCACGCGCTCGTCCAGGTAAATGAAGCTCTTAATGACGTAATGCAGGGCCTTGAAAGCAAAATCCCTGGCGACCTCTTGGCCCTTGATATTCGCAGATCCCTTCAGTACCTCGGCGAGATCACTGGGGAAATTACAAACGAAGACCAGTTGGATTATATCTTCAGTAAGTTCTGTATCGGAAAGTAATTGAGCGAACAGGGACAGTCTCGCCATCCCTATTCGTCAGAATTTATTGATTACTGTAAACAAGCTTGAAAGTCCCATCATTACTCTTGGAGTAACCGGAACCGTCCGAATAGTATAGTTTGTAAGTTACAGTCTGATTAGTGGTATTGAGAAGCGTGTTTTGTTGCGCAACGGCCGCCTGGTTACTGCTAAGCACATTATAAAACTCGAATACCCTCGTGATGGTCACCTTCACGTATTGTTTTCCGTCTTCGGTAACATTCGTCGCAGTCTTTTGGCCGGGAGCAGCGTCATTAAGATTAATAGGAACCCAGTCATGCGCATAGCCCTTGGCCGTGGCTAAAGCATCGAAGTGAAGACCATTCAAATAGGATTGGGAAAAATCCTCATTAAGGTGGATTGCCCAACTATTGGCATAATCCTTTGGATCTACAAGCACGTTTATAGTCTCATTAAAATTGAGTCGGAGCGTATCTCCGATCACTCTCATTTTAACGGCTTGGTCACTCGTCTCATACTTCATATAGTACGCTACGTTCGGATCGAGCTTGGCTTTAGTGTTCGATTTGACACACCCGGTAGCAATGGTTAGTAGCATCGATAAGGCTAGGATCGTTCTTGTCATAAAAAGTGTTTTTGACTTTGAAAGTTTATTGTATAGGTTAACATGACGGCTAATAGTGTGGCCTTCATCGAGACATTGAATTGTAAAGCAAATGGAATTTTAAGGACGGACTTTAAAACTTATTCAGTACTAGCGAAAATTGTGCCTGAGCAGCCTGGTTCGCCTCTGGACCCACACAAAGTACCAAGTTTTAAAGACTAATTCAAACTTCTTCTAATGATATTTTTCGGTCAGCTGAAAGGCCTGTAATGCGCCTGGTCAGCGAGTGCCAGCATTGGCTTGTCACCACCCGAGTCCCCGTAGGCAGCGATGATATTGTAGTTGGTTAAATCGTATACTTCTTTAATTCTCACAACCTTTTCATCTCCATGGCAGTTCTTTCCAAGTATTTTACCCGTTACCTTTCCACCGGAAACTTCCAGCCTGCTGGCGATCAATTCCAAACCTAATCTTTTCGTCCATTGCTCTATCCAGTTTTCAGGGGAGGCTGACACCACGACGACCTTTATGTCCATTGCTTTCAGCCGTTCTATTTCGTCCAATGCCTTGGTTCTGACCAGTTTTGGTACAACCTGCTCCGCAAACTCCTGGCACCTCCTGTTAAACTCCTCAATGGCTATACCATGGAAAAAGAACCTGAGAACCTTTTCCTTCGCAGATTGATTTGAAATGATCTTAAGCTTATAAGCAATCAGGTAGGGTAGGTTTAGGAGGAATCCAAGGTAAAAACCAAAACTACCCTTCGTAAATTTGATGAACTCTAGTAGCGTATCTTTCTTGGTGATCGTTCCGTCAAAATCAAAAAAAGCGATTCCCTTCTTCACAGCTTCTTCTTTTTAAACATTGACTCGGGAACAGAAGTAATGATCAACATAATCCACTTCCAAAACCACTTCACATACACCACATTCTTATGGTTTTTCACGCCATTATAAACGGCTGTCGCTACCTCTTCTGGTTCAGCCGTCAGTAATTTCGGCAACTGTAAATGCTCGGTCATTTTAGTGTTGACGAAACCGGGTAGCACCGTCAATACATGCACTTTATGGTGATACATTCTATTTCTTAAACCGGATAGATAGGCGGTGAATGCTGCCTTGGCACTACCGTACATATAATTGCTTTGCCTGCCCCTGTTCCCTGCTACTGAGCTGATACCAACGATAGTGCCGCCCTGTTTTTGCGCATAGTCCTCCGCGATAATATTGAGGATCGACACGGCACCCGTATAATTTGCATTGATTGTTCTCAAACTCTCATTCCAGTTACGGATTACCTTTTCATTATCGTTCATATAGCCAATAACATAAACAGTGACGTCTGGCTTTACTTCCAATGACTGGTAAAAATCTGAATGGGTTTCAAACTTCTCGGCATCGAAAGAATGAACAGAACATGGCACGCCGTACCGAATCGAAATGTCTGACTTAAACGTTTCTAATTGATCAACATTCCGGGCAGCGAGTTGAACCCCGTACTTCTGAGAGGCGAATTTTCTGGCAATAGCAAAACCTATATCTGATGTTGCTCCTAGAATTAAAACAGTTGGCATTTTAATGGGTAATACTTAAACGGTTAGCCTGTACGGAATTAAATTTAAAATCAGGGTTGTACTTCTTTACAATTTCAGAGAACCTGTTAGCATTGGAATATCCCTTCCAAAAAATGTCAGACTTCATTCTCGCATCCTTTGAAAGATATAAGCGTCCACCATAATCAAGAACCACTTTGTCCAACTCATCCAGGAACTCAAACAAACCCTTTCGCACAGGAAAGTCAAGTGCGAGTGTGTAGCCTTCTTTGGGGAAGGAAATTAAGTCATCCTGCTTACCAAATACTTTCAGCACAGCAAGAAATGACCCTAACCCCTTATCGCTGATCTTCTTCAATATTTCAATCAAGCCCTGTTTGCTCTCCAATGGCAAGACAAACTGGTATTGTACAAATCCTTTCTTACCATAGCCTCTGTTCCAGTGCAGGATCGCATCGAGTGGATAGAAGAACGGCTCGTACGAGATAACGTTATTAATTTCTCTTTTGAAGTTCTTACCGTAGAAAAGAAAATTAAACGCCTTCACCGTCAGTTGATTCAATACAAACGAAGGAAGCGTGAACGGGAAGGTGATCTGTTTCTTGTTCGGCAGCTTCAACGGGTCCTTCTTCTTTTCTTCGTCAAGATCTTCAAGCTTTGCATGTTCCCCAAGCATTAAAATACTTCTGCCAAAATGCTTTCCTTTCTTCAGGCAGTCGATCCAGGCTACTGAGTAAGTGTAATGCTTATACCGCTCAAAAAGTTCAATGACTTCCTCAAGGTTCTGTGCCTTGATTTGCTTTTGTTTTATGTAAGAGGACTCGACCTTCTTAAGATCAAATTTGGCTCTTGTAATAATACCGGTTAAGCCCATCCCACCACAGGTCGCCCAAAACAATTCCGTATTTGAAGTGGGAGAACAAGTGACAGTTTCTCCACTTCCCAACACTACATCCATCTCAAGCACATGATGCGAAAAGCAACCATCCACATGGTGATTCTTTCCATGAACGTCACTGGCAATAGCACCACCAACAGTTATGAATTTAGTACCCGGAGTTACTGGAAGAAACCATCCTTTTGGAACGATCACTTCCAGGATCTTATCCAACATAAGGCCAGACTGGCATTCAAATATTCCTTGTTCTGTATCAAATGAGAGTACCTTATCGTATTTGAGAGTGGAAATGGTGTTCTTAGCTAAAGAGGCATCTCCATAGCAGCGGCCATTACCTCTTGCGATGATGCCGTCAGAATGAAGAAGAGCATCACTTAATTGTTCTTCGAAAGTGAAGGTTTTTTCCTCCGTTTCCATAACGGGGTAGTTACCCCAGTTTGCTATAGTCTTTTTCATTTGAAAATTGTTATGTCCTTCATGTAAATGATTAAGTAAAAGCTGGTAATCCACAGGACCAAACTAATCTGGATAAAACGGTCTTTATAGAGAATCTTCGTTGGTGAGCCGGAAGCAGATTGCACAAAGATAATCTGCAAATACCGTAAGATTCCCGCAAGGACAAAAAGACAAGTATAATACAACCGGTAGGTTCCCATTCTTCGTAGTACTTCAGGCGACATGGTATACATGAAATACGCAACTACGATTACGGCACAAACGAGCGCAAGTACAACATCGAGGTATTCAATGTTGTAACCCTTAACCGCCTTACGCATTTCAGTTCCGGAGGACTGTTTCAATAAAACATCATCCCTCCTTTTCCCGATCGCCATAAAAAGAGCCAGGAGAAATACCATTATGTTCAACCATTCCGACACTCCTATCTGTGCGATCACGGCGCCTCCCTTTATACGCAACACAAATCCGATCGCCAGTATAACAATGTCCAGGATTGGTATGTTCTTAAGACCAAATGAGTAGGCCAGGTTCAGAAAAAAGTAAATACCCAGGATAAACAAAAACTTCTCGCGTATAAAATAACCGATGCCAAATCCCGCCAGGATAAGGATTATACAAATGATTACCGACGCACTTTTCGAAACCGCACCTGAGGCCAATGGTCGCTTACGTTTCTCTGGGTGCTTTTTATCATCTTCAATATCCCGGTAATCGTTAATAATGTAAATGCTACTGGCAATCAAACAAAAACTGGCAAAACCTAAAAGTAAACTTGGATATATACTCCAATTGAATAATGAACCGGAAAAAAATAATGGTATGAATAGGAAAAGGTTTTTAGCCCAATCCTTGGGTCGGAGTAATTTTAAATAAGCCACAGCTTAATAGTTATTAGGCGGTAAAATTATACGTTCTTATGCAAACACCATACTGGGCGTGCAATGCCATTAAATATTATTGTGATTGATTGCATATCTTGCCTTGCTTTACAGATTAATATGGACGAAGTTGTCAGGAATAATCAAAGAGACAGGTTGTTTTCCATTTTTGAGATTAGTGTCATCGTTTTACTCGCGCTGCTTCCTCTTTTCATGACCTTTCCCTATCGTGTAAATATCTTCCTCTCCTGGGAAGGTGCTTACAGGTTAAGCCAGGGTCAGATTCCCTTCAAAGATTTTGGAATGCCCCTGGGTTATATGTACTGGGTTATTCCGGCTTTGTTTTTTAAAGTCTTTGGCACTCAAATGATTACCCTGGTAAAAGCCCAGGTATTAATCAATATTTTGTCTGGCCTTGCTTTCCGGTCAATTTTAAAAAGCCTTTTGGTCCGGCCACCGGTGCGGGCATTGTCTGTTTTCATTTACTGCATCTCCTTTTCATTATTCAACTTCTGGCCCTGGTACAACCATACCGTCATAGTCTACGAGATGATCGGACTCGCTTTTTTGATGCGATATCTTTTTTCACCAGGCAGAAAATGGCTATTGCTTTCATTGAGTGCACTATTCATCTTCTTTTCATTTTTTACTAAACAGGATGGCGGAGCGCTCACATTTCTCATTGCGTTGGTGATAATAATTTATGATTGTATTCATGAAAGGAAATGGTCCGCGCTGTGGATTTTTCTTTCAACCACTGCTGTTGTAGCATTTGCTATCATCGCGCCCTTACTGCGGTTTAATTTTTCTTATTGGTTCAACCATGGTCAGCCACCGCACACAGCAAGAGTCTCCTTGTTTGAAATTCTGGATGAGTTCCTTTATTCTTCTCAATGGATCAAGTTCTATCTCCTCGTCATCGTCCTCATTCTATTGGGTACCTATAAGCAGGCGAAGCAATTGTTTAGTGACAAACGACAATCCATTTTCCTTTTGCTAACTCTTGGGATCCTGGTAGAGGCGGCTATCCTACAGGTTACCAGTTACACGCCGCCCGATAACAATATCTTCTTTCACAGTTTTGCATTCGCATTCATCTTCTCAGCGTTGACTAGGGTATTCGACATCAACCTTTACAAGATCAAGCCTTTATTGTTTTTGGGACTCCTGATATTGGTATGGTGGAGCGGGGTTTTCTGGAAATATGTCCAGGGATCTGTCCGCAGCCTCCTTGTCCACGAGAATGTAGAACAATCAACCGAGAATATAGTGAACCGTCATACCTATATTTTGGACCCGTCCGCAGAAGAAATACCCATGGATCAATGGGGCTTTTCAAACCTGCGATCCTTCCATAAGATTCGCATGCCAAAAGGCACCATAGA
>DATDNL010000695.1:0-16146 GCA_036518315.1 Flavisolibacter sp.
AACATCAGCTATTCAGGTTTTGCCCTCAGCGACCCCGATGGTACGCCTGACAAGATCGTGCATAAATAATCTGCTATTTGGAAAGCTCACTTCCGCATTGCATTAATAGAACCGTCGTCTCCATTAATATGCCTGTCTTTCACCTATCCATTCCCTTGTTAAAGGATTGATATCGAAACTTCTCTTTAGTTTCGCGAAAGAATGAAGTTCCTCATCGTCGTATTGGTTATCTTATTTTTCGTGTCCAGGGTCTACAATCGCTCGGACAAAGACGTCTGAATTAGGTATCGCAACCTAAGAACTCCCTGGTTTTATTTCATGATCAGAAGTCCTGCGATACCTCCGCCCTAAAAAGAGTAACACTACAAAATCTGCCACAACCTCAGTTGAAGACACGAAAAGTGACGGCACCTTATTGTCTGTTAAGCACAAAAGCAATGGAAAAAGTTAGGATGTCCCGTATATGTCCCGCATATGCCCCGCATATGTCCCGCATATGTCCCGCATCTTTAAAGAGGCGGGACATATACGGAGCATCTATGAAGCATGTACGGGACATCCTAAGGTTAGGATACACGTGTCCGTGAATTCTCTATTTCCTGGTTATCACAGTGACATCGTTTGGCGAAGGGAAGGCGCGATGTCAGTTAGCGTTTACATGCATGGCTAGAAATGCGGATATTAGGCCAGCTATGTAGTAAAGGCGAGCTACTTTGTTTTCAAGTGGATGTTATTCAGTCTTGACTGTCTCATTTGAGGAGAGAGATCAGGGTCACAGAGCGCAACAGAGGCGAACAGAGGACGACGAGGCAGATTAATGGATGGCAGGATCCGTTAGGGCCGAAAATCTCGCGCTTTTGAGAGAGTGGTAAATTGGAAAAGGGCTTGGTGAAGTTATCGTCATGCTTTTACAATTCAATTCAGGAATATCCCCGATAAAAACAAAAGCCTCCGGGTTGGAGGCTTAGTTCTTTGATGTCTGTTGTCCAAGTCATTTTGCTTTTGGCAATTTGCTATCGATGTAATCGGCCTGGTCTTTTAATCCTGCTTCTGCTTTGTCTTTTTGAATTTCCCTGAGTGCGTTATTCAACTGGCTAGTAGCCTGTTCACGAAAGGCTTCAGGAATGTCTTTTTCCAGTTGCAGTATATCATTCACTCCACGTATAAACAGTTCATTAGATGAAGTGCTGGAAAGGAATTCAAAAACATCGTTCAACATGCTAAACTTCTTTTGACCCATCGGAGCTGATTCAAAATCAGAAAGGAGTTTATCGCCGCTAACAGGGTTCGCCAGCTTCTTGATCACGTTTTCCAACTTTCCTTTGGCAGGGAATGCTGACAGACGCTTTGCCTCTGCCGCTGCTCCTGCGGAATCAATTTTAGACAGAGCTTCCAGGGCATTACCAGCAACAGTATAAGAGGAATCATTGATTGCGTTTCTGAAAAGTGAATTGTATTTGGCGAATTTGTAGTTGCCTAGTTTGGCAATAGCTGCTGCCTTAACAGGACGGTCTGTGTCTTTTTGGGCCAGTTCAAATAGAATTGGTTCGGCCGCGTTCTTTGTCTGACCAATACTAACATCAAGTCCACTGATAGCGTATATGCGAAGGGGTGCAAACTTGTCTCTCATGGCAGCCATGAGTATTTCGGCCGCGGTAGTTTCTGCCTGTTTACTCCGGGCAGCTTCGATAGCTTCCCTGCGATCCACGTAATTGCGTGCGTTTTTATATTGGAAGAGATATTCGTCCAAAGTTTTGTTCTCTGTTTTTTCAGCCAATAGTTTTTTGTCCGCATCAAAGTTGATCAAGTTCGGTTTAGACGGGGACGAGAAGTTGAATGTGTCGATCTTATTTTTAACCCAAACATTGTAAGAAACAGGATTGGTTCCGTTCCATACATCGATCTTCACGGGAAGGGTAAAGACCTTATCCGTATTTTGTTGCACTATTACTCTTGCCTGTTTTGCACTGTTGTCATAGCTGTAGGTTATATTCAGTTTTGGATGACCACTTCCATAATACCATTGATTCCAGAACCAGTTAAGGTCCTGTCCTGTTACTTGTTCAAAAGCGAGTCGTAATTCCTGTGCTTCGGCAGCCTGGTACTTGTAGGTGTTGAGATACAGGTTTAAAGACTTAAAGAAAGCACTGTCGCCAACGTAATTGCGCAGCATTTGCAGAATAGCGCCTCCCTTGTTATAGCTTACAGCATCGAATACGTCTTCTTTGTCGTTGTAGTAGAAACGCACCAGGTTTTTGTTCTCACTGCCGCTGCGTATGTAACCCAGTGCTGAATTGTAACGCTCGTGGTCGCCGTAATCTTTACCATAGTGAAATTCGTTCCAAAGTTGCGAACCGAGAGTTGCAAAGGATTCGTTGAGTGTAATGTTGCTCCAGCTTTCAGTAGTTACGTAATCGCCAAACCACTGGTGAAACAGTTCGTGGGCAATCACTTCTTCCCAGCGATTACCATCAGTTAACTCTCTCGCATCCTGTTGCGCGGACTCACCGTGAAGGGTAGAAGTGGTGTTTTCCATAGCTCCACTTACGTAGTCCCTTCCCACTATCTGCGAATATTTTACCCATGGATAGTCGACACCAGTAAGTTTCGAGTAGAGTGCAATCATTTCGGGGGTTTTGCCAAAGATTTTCCGTGCAACGGGTGCATATTCTTTTTCTACATAATAGCTGACTTCCTTGTTCTTGTACCTGTCTTTCACAACGGCGTAGTCACCCACTCCCATAAAGATCAGGTAGGGAGAATGAGGCTGGTTCATTTTCCAATCGTCTGTACGAGTACCATCACTGTTCTTTTTTTGACTGACCAGGGAGCCATTGCTAAGTGTTACATACTTAGAAGGCACAGTCATTATTACTTCTACCGTCTGCTTTTGATTGGGTTTATCGATCGTAGGCAACCATACAGAATTGGATTCTGTTTCTCCCTGTGTCCAGATCTCAGTTGGCTTATTAGGTTCTTCGCCCAGTGGATTAATAAAGTACAGTCCTTTGGCATCGGTGATGGCGGCACTCCCGGTTCCTTTATATTCATTGGGCTTTGCCGTATAATCAATATAGACCGTGTATTGCTCATTGTTTTTGTAGGTCCTGTCCAGGTGAATCCGCAAGAACATGCCATCATAGTCGTATTTCAGCGGATTATTCTTACTATTTTTTACAAGGGCCACCTGGTGAATGTCCATGGCCTTCGCATCAAGTGTAAGTGAGTCGGTAGAATAGAAGTGTGGTTTAAGAGTGATCCAGACCTTGCCGTTCATTTGTGATTTTGAGTAGTCGAATTTTGCATCGACCTTCGTATGCACGAGATCGTTGACTTTTTCGGCGGTGGCGCGATAGATATTCGACACCCCAGCTGGTGCCTGGCCAAACGAGGTTGCAAGGTAAAAAAACATGCTTCCCAACAGAGCTAATCGTTTCATATTTCGGTTTTAGGAGGTCAAATTTATAGTATAGAGCAATCCCTTCTGAAAAAAGAGGCAGGGGCGTCACCGTAGCGAAGCGGTGATTCACCGTGAGTAAGCAGCGATTTATCTAAACTGAATTCAACTGCAACGGCTAAGGCGCTAGATTTGTCCTACAATTAACCCAATATCCCAGAGGGTAAAACCTCAGAAGACCTCCAACGTTCGACATACTACTGGTCCCGCCTTGGCGGGATTTTGTTTTCACTAACCATCTGTTAAAACCCCGTAACAAGATCTTGTCCATTAAACTGCGCCGTTCATCGAGGTTCTTACTGTTGATTTTAACTAAAACGGAAAAAGCGATGAAGAAATATTTTACACTTGCAGCCGCAGCGATCGCAGCAATCTTTACCCTTTCCAGTTGTACTAAGTCAGACGTTATTTCCAATGAAACGGATGTTGTCGGGACATGGGCCGTTACAGGTATACGGTCGAATGTGGCGAACGACTGGAACGGCGATGGCTATTCAGAAACGGATATTTATGGAACTTACACTCCTTGCCAGAGAGATATAACCCTTGCTTTCGATCAATACGGGGCGGGGCAGGGAAGACAGGGATGTGATGCCTATTGGGAAAACCTTAATTGGCAACTTACCAATGGAAATCGAACGCTGCGTATCGATTTGGCAAGTGATGTCATAGTACTTGACAACCTGCGAGTTAGTTACAACACGATACAGGGAGACGATTATGTCTCTTCAAATGGCAGAAATTATATTGTAACCTATACCCTGCAAAGGCAGTAGTTGGCACGATCTTTTGATAATAGTGTTCGTTATATAATTCAACATATATCGTGTAAGTAAAGCGTGTTGAAGCCTTGTGTGGATGGATCTTTCTTACATTCTACATTTTTGCCGAAGATCCCCCGTTTACCGCGGGGGATTCTCTTTTGGTAACGGTTCTGAAAGTTTTAGCAGGACTCGTTGGCGAGAATCCGGATTCGCGCGTGTTATAATAGTGCCCACACGGGCAAGACCATAAAATGGCGGTCGCTAAAATAGTGTCCAGATGTTTATTGTTCGCCAGAATACGATAATGCTGCGCCGGATCTGCGGCCTATGTGCATTAGTAATACTCTTCAATATTTTCTGCACCGCCCAGGAAACTAAAATAACAGCAGCGGCAGACAGCTTTGAAATAAAAAAGGCCAGTTTTCTCCTCCCACAACCCCTTCCGAAGTATAGGTTTTCCCAGGCGATTTCACTAGTTTATGTTGTTTTGCCGAGAGACTGGACCCTGGATGTTATCAATGCTCCCACATTTTGCTACGAAGTGAAGTATACACTCCCGGCTGGTTTCAATTTACAGGGATCGTTCAATACGCTTATTGTTTCAAGTCGCCTTAATTTGGGTCCGGTCTGGAATTATTCTTTTAATGACAACCATATTGGCCTCGGCTACCAGGTAGGCTTTAGCTACGGTTTCCTGAATAAGAATGCGTTTGGCTTCCACACAAAGATGAATATCTGGGAGCAACAACCTTCTGTTACGATTGGTCATAGTTTTTCAAAAACGGCGCTCGTTGTACGAGGAGATCTTTACTATACTAGCACCATTAACGAGGTGCAGGGAGGCCACACCATTACCCATCACTTATCGGCTGTAAATGGCTGGAGCGCATCTGCCAATTTTGAGCAGCGACTACACAAAAAGAAGATACTGTATTTCGGAGTCAAGATGAATTACCTGAGATATCATTTCCTGGCATGGCCAGCCTTCCCGGTGAACCAATACAGATACTGGGTGCCTGAAATTCATATTGGCTTTGAACCTATTAAATCGTGAAGCATGAGCAGGTTTCAATATCTTCTTTTGTTTGTCGTAATAACAATCTCTTGTTCCAAGAATGGGATTACACCGCCACCGGTCAATGAGAGTTCGAATTTGATTGGAACCAGTGCTATACAATTCCAGGTGGTTAAGAATTTGGAAGGCATCTACTCCTTGAAAGGCGGCAGCACAGCGTTAGGAAGCAATTTTGTGTGCAAGATCTCAAAGACGAGGGTTTCATTCTTCAGTAACGACAGGGGGCTATTTTTTATACTTAGTTATGGTTTTAAGCAGCAGGATAGCTCTATTCAGTTTGCAGGATTTTGGAGGCTTTCAGAATTTGCGACCCAGAACAATATCCAGTTGTCAATAGCCAGCAACCAGGGCGCATCAGACCTAATGAATAACAGGCTCCCCGCAACACTTGTAATAAAGGGAACGTTCCTGGACGAGCATGGCCAGAATCAATCAGTCGAGCTAAGCTTTACGAGGCATTTTTCAGACTATGTGCGCAATCATGAATTTACCATCTTCGCGCACCATGGAGTACAGACAACTGCCAATCCACCTTATGCTCAAAATTCGCTCAATGGAGTGAAGCATGATGAAGACTACGGAGTGGATGGGATTGAGTTTGATGTTCACCTTACGAAGGACAACGTTCCTATTTGCATACACAATCCTTCCATTGATATATCGCTCACGAAGAAAAGCCCCTTGTCAGGCGACTATATCCAATACAGTTTTAGATTCCTGCAGGAATACATTCAATTGGTGGATGGACAGAGGATTCCATCCGTGGAACAGGTGCTACAGGCATTTATTGATTCTACGAATATGAAGTATATGTGGCTGGATGTAAAGGGGGATCCTGATATTTTCAAATACCTCGAAACAGTCGTTCGAAATGCGTATGGGCATGCTGCTGCTGTGGGCAGAAACGTGGAGATCATAGCCGATATCCCTTCCGGGAAAGTTATTGACGAATTCAAAGCATGGCCTGCCTACAGCAACCTGCCTTCTATGTGTGAATTAAGTATGCAGGACGTGATTGATCTTGGATGTAAATATTTCGGTCCACGTTACTCGCAGGGATTGCTTACGGAAGATGTGAACAAGGCACATAGCATGGGTATTAAGGTATTTAGTTGGACACTGAATAGCAAGACGCTGATCACGGATTATATACAGCACGGCAATTTTGATGGAATGATAACCGATTACCCTGCTTACGCGGTTTATGAATATTATACGACTCATTAGGTGAGTGGTGAGTGGTGAATGGTGAATGCTGATTGGTGAGAACAAAAATGTCGATTTAGCCTCAACAAAGTGTAATGAAATATAAGATGTATAGCATGTTCTTGTTTCTGCTTATATCGTTAGAAGCGGTTTCGCAGGAGCAATCCCCTGTGAAACAGAAGAAGGGAAGGTGGGTGGCTTATGTATATGCGGGACCTAACTATTATTTCAATAACGTTGTCGTTGGTAAAGACCTCGTCAATGAGTTCAATTATACCGCCACTTTCAAGTTGATGTGGGAACCGGAATTCAGGGTGAGTCTTGGAGTCGAAACGGGTTATTATCGTCTCTACACAGCTAATGGTACAGGACAGGGCAAGCTTCATATCGTTAACAGTGCCACCCCGGTTCACTTTGTTGCGGCGATGAACCTGTGGAAGTCTTATTATTTTGATTTGACAATAGGACCTTCGTTCCTGTCAAACAAAGTGCACACAGACAGTTACGGAGATTTCAATGGATCGTCTGTTTCATTGGCAGATTTTTCAGGTACGTTATCTTACCGCTTCAAATGGAAGGGGAAGTTCCGGTTAGGGTTTGGTCCTAAATTCTTTTATTCGTCCCACTTAAATGATCAAAGTCTTGCACTCGTAGTTATGGCCGGGTACAAGTTATAAGCGGCGCCGGCGGCATTTGCTGTTTTCTGGCATGCCTGTTGAATATAAATAAGGAAGATAATTACTCAATGATTGTTTTTTCGACTGTTCTAGAGATCAATGGCCAACCGACTTTATACAACGTTTACAGAAACAGGGGACTGGCTTTTTTAAATCCTTCGCGAACTACTAAGGCTCCTATTTTATATGCGTCGCTTGAAGATTCTACCTGGAATATCAAAGGGACGGACGATATTGCTGTGAAGCAGCAGGTTGTCGCCGAAATATCCGTTGGGGAATAGTTATTTAGGATAAATTTCCACGATGAGGCTTTGTGTCGCTGATTTCATGGCCCTGTGCATGCGTGGTGTATTGAACTCGGCCACTAAATTTCCTTTGGTATCAACAGCGATAAGGCCCATGTCTCCATTGATGTTTTTGCACTTTTCATGAATCAGGTAACGGCAGGCTTCGCGAAGACTCATTCCTTTGTATTCCATGAGTGCGGAGATATGAAAAGCAGTTACATGTTGGATGTGTAATTCGCCTTCTCCGGTGGTGGAGACCGCGCAGGTTTCGTTGTTGGCGTAGGTGCCGGCGCCGATCATTGAACTGTCAGCAATTCGGCCAGGTTTACAAAAGTCGAGTCCACCGGTTGACGTTCCTGCTGCAAGGTTTCCTTTTAGATCCAGGGCTACGGCGCCGACGGTTCCGTGTTTTTTATTTAATTGGCCAACGGCGGGTTGTTGTTCGTTATCGTTTTCTTCCTTTCGGGTCTTTTCGTATTGGGCGAATTGATGCTCGGTTATAAAATATGCGTCTGGCTCCATGGGAAGGTTCATCTGTTTGGCAAATTCAGCAGCACCAATACTTCCCAAATAGATATGTTTCGTGTTTTCCATGATTTGCCGGGCAAGGCGAATTGGATTTCGTACGTTCTTCACAATGGCAGCCGCCCCGCAATTGAGGTCAAAGCCACTCATTATGGATGCGCACATTTCCACGTTGGCATCTTCGTTTAGGGCAGATCCTCTGCCAGCATTGAAAAGGGGATTGTCTTCGAGAGTTTTAATCGCCGCCTCCACTGCATCCACGGCGCTTCTGCCTTCTTCTAGCATAGCGTAGCCTTCATCGATCGCTTGTTGCAAGCCTTCCTTGTAACCCTCCGAATTTTGTTTGATATAGACCGAGTCCGGACCTGCCCCTCCGTGAATGGCCATTGCTATCTTGTTCATGCAGAGATCTTATTGGCGGAGTTGAAGTTTGAGATTTCGGTTGCGAGCTTACCAACGAGTTCGTGATAATTCTCGAGGTCGCTGACCCAAATCTTTCCTTTTTTACGGATGACGACTTTTTCCGGAATGTAGTTATCGTTGCCGCTTTCCTGCTGCTGAGCTAAGCGCAGGTGATAAACTTCGTCATCATGCACCGTTACATCATAGGTAACGGGCAGGTTCTTGTAAGAAATGGAGATAAGTAGTCCCATTGTTTCCGTTTTAGCTTTTTACAGTGTCACTGCAAGAATGTCTGAAGGGTGTAAATTCCCTGGTCGTCAAATCGAACATATCAAAGTGGCTCATTACATGTACGCTGATATTCGATATAGAAAGGGGCATGCCATTTTTGATCGAGGCGATGTTGTTGCATTGAACATGGCTTCCATCGACCACTACGACGCTACTTGCCCCGATGGCCTTTACGCGGTTTCCTTTCTCTACGATTATGGCTGTGTCTTCGTCGAGTCCTATTCCGATAGCGCCGGGCTGGGCTGCAATGGCTTGTACAAGTCGTCCAAATCGACCCCTTGCATCGAAGTGAGTGTCAATGATCACGTTTCGTAGTAGACCAAAGCCGATATTGAGTTCCACTTCGCCCTTCATAAAAGCCCTGTTTTCATTGCCTCCGCAGATCATGGTATTACTCATGGCTGCAGCACCGGCACTCGTGCCGGCTATCACGAAGGGCTCATTGTAGTAGCGCTCTTCAACTATTTTAAGAAATTGGGTGCCGCCCAGGGCTGAGCATAGTCGCAATTGATCACCACCCGAAAACAGGATGCAATTGCATTTGTCGAGGCGTTCCAGGACTTTTTTGTTGTCCGCTTCTTCACGACTCCGTAATCGCAAATGACCAACCTCGTCACAACCTAATCTTTTGAAAGCTTTCTTATAGACCAGCGCGATTTCGTCGGGGATGGAAGAAGCGGTTGTTACCAGCTCTATTTTTGGATGGACTTTTTTACTCGCTAATTCGACAATCTGTTTAAGAATACCCTCTGAAAAAAAATCCAGCCTGTTCTTTCTCACCTTCGCTTCTTCTCCCTTGTCTTCAGCACCTCCTACAGCAATTAAAAAACCTTTGGGCATAAGGTGGGGTTTAAAAAAAGCATGCCGTCTGGCAGGGCTTGCTGGCAAGTAAAACTATTCGTGCATGGCACGTTAAGAACTTTATGTTTAGCGAGGGAAAAGATGCGCACGGTTGCTGGACTTTATATCGAAAAATCCTTTTGAATGGACGAAGGGCTGTTACGAATTTCTTTTTCCCATTACAACAGGGCGTAGAAGGTGGAATGTATAGGCTAAAGCGTTAGAAACCTAGTTAAGAAATAAATAACACTAGCCCGGCCGGGAAGAGTTGAGACTGGTACAGAATTTTAGTTATTTGAAAAATACCAAAAAATGCTATATGCAAGTTAGAGAGATTAAGGTGCTGAGAGGGCCGAATTTCTGGTCGATTAAAAAAACTAAACTTATCCAAATCCTTTTAGATCTTGAAGAATTAGAATTTACACCTACCAATAAAATCCCTGGCTTCCACGAACGGATTCAACAATTGTTGCCTTCTCTCTACGAACATCAATGTAGTGAAGGGCACCGGGGCGGTTTTTTTGAACGTGTAAAAGAAGGTACCTGGATGGGACACGTGATCGAACACATAGCTCTTGAATTGCAGAGTCTTGCAGGAATGAAGCATACGGGCTTCGGTAGAACGAGGGATGCAGGAAAACAGGGATGGTATCATGTGGTTTTCTCTTATGAAGAGGAGCAGGCAGGACTTTACGCGGGTAAGGCTGCAGTGAGGATTGCCGAGGCATTGATTAGTGGAGCACATTACGAAATTCAGAAGGACGTCAGGGAGATTCATGACCTGTGGCATAATGAAAAGCTGGGGCCTACTACTGAGTCGATTGTGGAGGAGGCGAGGAAAAGAAATATTCCTTTCTTTCGCCTGGATGAGGGCTCACTCGTACAACTGGGTTACGGTTCGCGCCAGAAACGCGTGGAGGCGGCGATAACCTCTTATACGAACTCGATAGCGGTGGACCTGGCCGGCGATAAGGACCGGACAAAGCGGTTATTGACATCGGCAAACATTCCCGTTCCTTTTGGAGAGGTGGTAAGCGATGTGGAAAATTTGAAGAATGTAATTGGAGATGTTGGTTTCCCGATAGTGCTGAAGCCACTTAATGCGAACCATGGAAAGGGCGCCACAATCAACATTACCAACTGGCCTTGTGCGATGACGGCATTTCAAAGGGCGCAAAAATATTCTGAGAAGGTAATTGTTGAAAAGTTCATCCAGGGTTCCGACTTCCGGGTGCTTCTTGTCAATGACAAGTTTGTTGCGGCGGCGGTTCGAAAGCCCGCTTTTGTAATCGGCGACGGCAGAAGCACCATACAGGAACTTATCGATGCGGTAAATAAAGACCCGAGGAGAGGGCATTGCCATGAGAAAGTGTTAACCACCATTAAGGTGGACGACGTTACGCTGGAGGTATTGGCAAAAAATAACTACTCCCTTGAGACGGTACTTCCGTTGGGTGAGGAATTTTTACTAAAGCCCACTGCCAACCTAAGTACAGGAGGAACGGCTTCGGATGTTACCGATGAGGTGCATCCTGAGAACGTATTCTTGTTTGAACGTTTGTCAAGACTGGTTGGACTTGATATCTGTGGTATTGACGTTATGGCACCTGACCTGCGAACACCTATTCGTGAAAATGGCGGTGTGGTACTGGAAGTAAATGCGGCGCCGGGTTTCAGGATGCATTTGGAACCTACTTCGGGGCAGCCTCGAAATGTGGCAAAGCATGTGGTTGATATGCTCTTTAAGAACGGGAATGGAAGAATCCCGATTGTGACCATAACGGGGACGAATGGCAAAACGACGACCAGCAGGCTTATAGCCACCATGGCAAAGCAGGCAGGTTTTGTGACAGGGTATACCACAACTGACGGAATCTATATCAACGATCAACTCGTGCTTAAGGGCGATTGCTCGGGTCCACAATCTGCACAATTTGTTTTGAAAGATCCGTCGGTGGAATACGCTGTGCTGGAATGCGCGCGAGGAGGGATACTTAGATCGGGGCTTGGATTCGACCAATGCGATTGCGCAGTGGTCACCAATGTTGCAGAAGATCATTTGGGCCTGGACGGCATTGATACATTAGAAAAACTCGCGAAGGTGAAGTCAGTGCTTCCCGAAACAGTAAGCTCAACGGGATATGCTGTATTGAATGCTGATGACGACCGGGTGTATGCTATGAAGGACAGGTTGGATTGTAAGATTGCCCTGTTCTCTATGTATGCAGATAATGTTCGTATTGAGGAGCATTGTAGCAAGGGAGGTCTTGCCGCGGTCTATGAAAACGGCTACTTATTGCTACGTACAGGCAACCATCTGATCCCAATCGAAGAAGCCCGCAATATCCCATTGACATTCGGAGGAAAGGCAGAATTCAATATTGCTAATGCATTGGCAGCGTCATTAGCGGCTTATACAAACAGGGTCAAGTTGAATACGATTAGGGAGGTGTTGAGAGCCTTTGTTCCCTCGCATGAAACAACTCCCGGCCGTGTAAACGTTTTTGAATTTGGAGATTTCAATGTGGTAATCGACTATGCGCACAATCCGCATGCCGTGAAAGCCGTCGGTAAGTTCATCAATTCTTTTGGTGTCCAAAAGAAAGTTGGAATTATTACAGGGGTTGGGGACCGGCGTGACGAGGATATTATCGCCTTGGGCGAGGAGTCGGCAAAGATCTTTGATGAGATTATCATCCGGCACGATGATGATATGCGTGGCAGGACTGTTGAGGAAGTGGAAAACCTCATCACGAGAGGTGTAGTGAATATTAATCCTGCTATTCCAATTACCTATTCAATGTCTGAATGTGAAGCTCTGGATTATGCCATTGACCACGCTGTTTCTAATTCGATTGTTGTCCTGCTGACTGAAAATATCAAGAAAGTAACCGAATGTGTATTGCAGCACCAGAAGAGATACCGTGGTCAAAAACAGCAGTGGCAAAGGGCCGTGTGATCTATTGGACATTATTCGAGCTTAATCCCGATCCACTATTGATTCAACTAAAAATTTCAAGTATGTTCGGAAGCGCTGAAGGTGGTAGCAACCCTGGTAAGTTTAGTAAAAGTGGTAACAAGCCCAATAACGGGCCGGCATCTGCAAGCAAACAGACGAGAAAGGAACTGCTAAGGAAAGCGGTGAATCTTAACATGGTGTCGGACGCAGTGGCGGAGGTGATCGCCGCAGCGGACGTCAAGTCATAAACCGAATTTAGAAATGCCCGGCGAATACCATGCCTTTGAATTCAAATGAGACAGGTAATTATTACTGAGAGCCTACTTTCCGATCAACCGGTCGAGACTCACTTTCCCGGGACCTGTAAAAAGCAAGACCACAAAAACAACAAGGAATAGCCCTGCGGCCTCACCTTTTCCGAAAAAGTCTCCTTTGTTGGCTGAGAACAATGCTACCGACATCGCAATTACCAGTGGAATGGAGGCGAGCCTCGTAAATAAGCCGATAATGATAAAGGCTGAACAAAAGAATTCGGCAAAGATCACGAGCGCCAATGAGGTGGTTGAGCCAATGTGAAAAGGATCGGCGAATCTCGGAGCGATACTGGCAAAGTGGATAAGCTTGTCAAAGCCGTGTTTTACAAGCATTAGCGAACCTGCTCCTAACCTCAAAACCAACAATGCAAACGCCAGTGCATTATCTGAAACACCGGTACTGAATAACTTTCTCATAAGGATAAATCGAATTGTGGCGCAAGTTTACAGAACAACATTCAAAGTTTTTACTTTTTGTTTTACTGCTATTTTGTTAAACGTTCCCAGCCTTTTTAATTTTATGACGTTCTTTGGAATGAAGTTGGTTCAGCTTAAAATAATTCGAATCTTTACAACGTTAAGCTTCCAATCGGTTAAAGGTCATCTTATGAAGAAACTTTATTTGCCGCTTTTGTTCTCTGCAATTACATCCTTTTCCTTTGCACAACAGACTTTCTATTACAGCGATCCACAAGGGAAGTTTAATGAAGCAAAAGAATATTACCAGAAGGGCCAGTACAATCTCGCTTACCCCATCTTCAAAGAATTACAGCAATCACTAACCGAAATTGACAAGGTGAACTCGCCTGTTGTTGCACAGGAAGTTAATTACTATACCGTGGCCAGTGCGCTCATGCAGAATGAAACAAGAGCCGAACAGGATGCTCTTGACTACATAACTGTGACGAAGAACACCGCCAGGGTACAGATGATGAGTTTCCAGTTGGCTGAATTCTATTTTCGCCAACAGCGCTTTTCGGATGCTGTGGCACTTTATGAAAAGGCGAATATTTCTAACCTGGATAACCGCGAGATAGCGGATATGAAGTTTCACCAGGGATATTCGTATTTCACGCTTCAGCAGTTTGCTAATGCAAAGCCTTTGCTGGATGCGATCAGGCAGATGAAGGATGACCCGAATTACATCGATGCCAACTATTACTATGGATTTATCGCATTCCGCGACCGGAACTATGGCCAGGCATTGGAAAGCTTCAAAGTAGTCGAAAACGAACCGAATTACGAAAGTATCGTTCCTTATTACATCGCCCAGATCTATTATGTGCAGGGAAGGAAAGACGAGGCATTGACTTATGCCGAAAATAAAATGAAACAAGGCAAGTCGCAGTACTATGACCTCGAACTTAAACAACTTCTTGGACACGCGTCCTTTGAAAAGAAAGATTACCCGAAGGCGGCGACCTATTTGGGCGATTATGTAAACCGCTCCAAGAAAGTAAGGAGAGAGGATCTATACGAGCTCTCGTATGCCTATTACCAAAATGGCGATTATTCCAAAGCAATCGAGGGTTTCAAGCAATTGAGCGGAAAAGAAGATTCACTTAGCCAGCACGCTATGTACCTTCTTGGAGATTCTTACTTGAAGACGAACCAGAAAGCCAATGCAAGAAATGCCTTCTTATTCGCCGCATCGAATAGCAGCAATCCTACGCAAAAAGAAATTGCACGGTTCAACTATGCCAAGCTTTCGTATGAACTTGGCTACCAGGACGAGGCATTGAAAGGATTGAAAACTTTCCTTGTCGATTATCCAAACTCCCAATATCGCGATGAGGCAGTTGAATTATTAGTAGGCGCGCTGGCAAATACAAACAATTATAACGACGCCTTGACCTTATTAGAAGGAATCCAGTCGCCTTCACCAACAGTAAGAAAACTGCTCCCAAGGATCCTTTACGGTCGCGCTACGGAATTGATCAGTGATGGAAGATTGGCTGAGGCCGACGCCATGCTCGACAGGGTTTTGAAGGATCCCAATAGCGGGTCCGTATTGCCCCTCGCAAATTTCTGGAAAGGTGAACTGGCGTACCGCAGCAACAAAGTGGATGATGCCATCAAGTACTATTACGCCTACCTGAATGCCGGTGCTCCTCCATCGGGGGAAGCCAACTTGAAAAATGTAAGGTATAACCTCGGGTACACGTATTACAAGAAAGAAAATTATCCCATTGCTAAGACGTTCTTTGAGCCGCTCGCAACGAATGTTTCTTTAAGTTCGGACGCCCTGACCCAAGATGCCTATGTCCGCACGGCCGATGTCTATTACATGAGCAAGAACTATGCGCAGGCGAAGTCAATGTATGATAACGTGATCCGCATGTCCTGGCCGGCTGAAGATTATGCAACCTTTCAGAAGGCAATGATCGCGGGCATCAATAATCCGACTGATAAAATCAATCTCCTTACCAACATGATGAGGAAGTTCCCTCAATCAAGCCTGGTGGCTGATGCCAATATGGAGATCGCCAATACCTATTTGGCGCAGGAGCGTTTCCGTGAGGCTATTCCGTCCTTAAACAGTGTTGTGAATGCGAACGGAAACAATAGCATGAAGCCGCAAGCTTTACTGAAGCTGGGGATCGCCTACTACAATCTCAATAATAATGATAATGCTGTTACCGCTTACAAACAGCTTTTGAATCAATATCCGAATTCGCCTGAGGCTGACGACGCCTTGGATAACCTGAAAGCAATCTATGTGCAACAGGGAAGACCGGGTGAATATGCAGATGTCGCGAAACAGGCAGGCAAGCCTTTGACGGAAAATACACAGGATTCATTGTCCTATGCTGCCGCCCAGATCCAATATGATGCTGGAAAGTTTGATGCGGCATTAAATTCATATAAGGGATACCTGCAGCAGTTCCCGAATGGCGAACATTCTATTGACGCCAACTACTATTCAGCAGATATTTATAATGCCCGCAAGGATTGGAACAATGCATTGAACGGTTATGCTAACGTTGCGGAAAGAGCTCCGAACCCATTTGCAGAACGTGCAGTTCTCCAGGCCGCGAGAATTAACTTCTTCGAGTTGAAGAATTACAACGAGGCTGAAAAGTATTACGGCCAGTTGAAACAAATTAGTGCCAGCCAGGAAAATAAACTGGAAGCCATGCGTGGTTTGCTGAGGAGCCAGTACCAATTACAACAATGGAATGATGCGGTTGCTAACGCTAAAGATCTCATCGCACAGAAAAGCGCAAGCGCTGATGACAAGGCCTTAGCCAACATGACCATCGGGAAATCGGCACAGGTCAGCGGACAGTTTGATGTTGCGATTAATTCTTTCAAGCAGGTGGTGGCCGTAAATAAAGGGGCCTTTGCG
>DATDNL010000696.1:0-3591 GCA_036518315.1 Flavisolibacter sp.
TAGGATAACCCTCCTTCTGCATAGTGGGTAACACCCAAGTTGAATCAGGATCAGGATTATCCGGTCTGCCAATCGACCAGTTCACCCCCACCTGGCACTGCGGCGCCATTCGCTTTACGGTTTCATAAATTTGAGCTATGGGCCATCGCTCTCGCTCCTTTTCCCAACCAGCATCCAACCACAATTCAACAACAGGCGTATGCTTATTGGTAATCGCAATTAACTCTTTGATTTGACTCACTACATACCGGTTGTATTCTTTATCCAAAGACTTATCCCGCACATCCCCATTTTGATGACGATCCCACAAAGAATAATACAATCCGAGTTGTACCCCATATTTCTTACAGGCTCTCGCCACTGCATCAACAACATTCGTTTTGTTGGAAGAACTGGCGACGTCATAATCAGTATAGCGGCTATCCCATAAACAAAAACCGTCAACATGCTTCGTTACAAGTATAACGTACTTCATCCCGGCCTGCCGGGCGGTGCTTATCCACTGGTCGGCATCAATCGTATCCGGCGCATAAGAAGATGGAGGCTTTGATCCATCGGTCCACTCTTCATCCCAAAAAGTATTGATACCAAAATGAATGAACATTCCATACTTACGATTGATCTGCTCCTGCTGGTATCTTGATGGCTCATGAGATGGTACGGGAACAAAGATCTTTTGACCTAATACACATTGGCTGTAGAAAACAAAAATAACTGGAAAGGAAAACTTCATTGCTTGAAGTGAACGAATAAAGTTAAGGACATTAGCAGAAATGAAACTGATTTGACTAATCTTTCATCGACTTCTTTTTTTGACCCGCAGCCAGTAATTGATCTTTTTACTAACTTAATAGGATCAAGCCAGCACCCTATAATTAAACAAAAATACGGCGAGTACCCACGTATCAAGGAAAGCTTTCTTCATTAAGAAGAAATTACCATCCACCAACATCAAAAAATAAAGGAATGGAACGAGCACTAAAACAAACTGCATTAACCACTATTGCATTATCCTTTATATTCTTATCCTGTTCATCGGGCAACGAGCCGGCTGCATCAACGAAAACAGATTCGGTAGCAGCTAATATAAAAATGTACACCCATACCTGGGATGAAATCATTAATCATGGAAGACTGGACATGTTCAACGATTCAAATTTTACAAAAGATGTGGTGATGCATGCCAACCCGGACGTCAATGGTATTGATAGCGCAAGAGCCATGTACGCTAATTATGTAAATGGGTTTTCTAATATCCACTTCACCATCGTGGATGTTTTCGGGCAGGGCGACAAACTTGTGAAACATTGGAACTTCAAGGGGAAACATACGGGAACATTCTTTGGCATTTCGGCAACCGGGAAGGATGTAAATGTTGAAGGAGTAACACTCGTGAAAATGCGCGGAGGAAAAATTGCCGAAGAACAGGACTTTTTCGACAACCTGGCCTTCATGCAACAACTCGGGTTAATGCCAGCCGGCAAATAAACGCGATTTGCCTCCAATCACACCTTGGGCAACTTCCACCCGTTCTTATAATCAGGCTTCACTAAACCATTCGCCTGCGCCTGTTTAAACATATCGTGGCCATTGACGACTTCAATCCTTGCATTCGTGCGGTAAGCTATATTCCCCATGTGGGAGTTGATAGCTACCCTGGCCCCATCCTCAATCGGGCAATTTAAAATAGCAGCATCCCTGGTTCTGACAGCCTCAATAAAGTTGGCCGTGTGTTTATCCAAACCGTTGTCGCTCGATTTCTTCCATTCAACCGCCTCCATCTTCGGGCTGTTGTTCACAACTGTAGGTCGCACTTCCCAGCCACTTCGGCTTAGCAACAGTGTTCCGTTTTCACCAATAAAAGCCATTCCATGTTGCATCCCATACAGACCAACACCTGTTGCAAGATTGTGCTCCCAGGTCATCTGGAAATGACCATAGTCATAGATTGCCGTCATTACATCTGGCGTTTCCCTCGCATCATCAGGAAAAACATACTTTCCACCCGAGGCCATGACTGTTTTTGGGAGATCAGCCTTCATTCCTTTCAAAACCATATCGATCAAATGCACCCCCCAGTCCGTCATCAGTCCACCGGCATAGTCCCAGAACCAACGGAACTCGTAATGAAACCTGTTCTTATTAAAGGGCCTCATTGTCGTCGGTCCGAGCCACATATTATAATCGACACCTGCCGGCACTGGCGAGTTCGGAACAACCGGTAGAGGCGTTGTACCGCCGCGATACATCCACGCCTTTGCAGAAACAATCTTTCCAAGCTTCCCTGAATGTACAAACGCAATAGCATCCTTAAAATGGTCCTGGCTGCGCTGCCACTGGCCTACCTGCACGATCCTGTTGTAGCGTTTAGCAGCATCAACCATCAACTTCGCTTCATAGATGGAATTGGCAATTGGTTTTTCCTCGTATACATCCTTGCCCGCAGCTACGGCATCTGTCATTTGGAGACAGTGCCAGTGATCTGGCGTACCAATGATCACCGCGTCGATATCCTTGTTCTCGAGCAACTTTCTATAGTCCGTATACTCTTTAGCAGTTACGTTTAGCTTCTGCAGATCATTTCTTCGATTCGACAAAACATTTTGATCGATATCACACAGCGCAACACATTGCACTTCGCTGAGCCTCAACATTGATGTTATGTTGCTCCAACCCTGTCCTCTCACTCCAATAACACCCACACGAATGGCATCGGAAGGTGCTACCTTCTTTCTAATGGCGGCGAGCACCTCCATCGGTACCGCGGCAACGACTCCGGAACCTAACACTGTAATAGCTGTATTCTTAAGAAAACTTCGGCGGTCTAGTGTCATAAAGCAATAGAATTATTGACTGTGATAATAAGAAATTTTACTAAAACTACGACGTCTTCGTTTTCCAGGTTTCGACAGAATGCCTTTTGAAAGCCAATGGGCCCTCCCACTAAAAGCTATAAAGGAGAAGCATCTATTTGTAAAGGCACGCCGATTAAAGCACTTCTTACTATTTGGCAGCGATAGCCAGTTTACCCGCGAATGCCCTTTCAGGAGATTAGTACCAGGTACTGCCGACCACGTTCGGGCTAATGTACAGCTTAAGCTAACAAAAAGAGGCTGTCCCAAACTTTTGGAACAGCCTCTTCAATCATGCAAACGCCAGCTTAATAAATGTTCTGTTTACCTGGATCGCTGCTGCTTGTTTCACTTTGATCACTTTCACCCGAACTATTTGAACTGTTCTGCCAGTCGTTCATTCCACGCTGTTTTTGTTGTTGCCCCATTGCAGCTCCGGTGTCTTGCTCCATGCCAATCTTTGCGTTGCCTTGATCGGGTTGCTGACTGTTGCCCTGGTCTCTCTCCTCGCCCCGGTTTTTGTCGTCTGCCATAACAATGATTTTATGGTTAATAAGAACTATAATTGAAAATCCTATGCCATAGCCGGCCAATGAAGAGCCGGGAGCGGGTTGATCTGGTTCCTGCCTCATTTCCAGGCGCCGGTCAACTCTCGCTACCTGTATTTCGATAAGTCCTCTCAATCTCATCATCATTGTGGAAGATGACCGTGATCAGCGTGAGATAAACCAGCTCAATC
>DATDNL010000697.1:0-3844 GCA_036518315.1 Flavisolibacter sp.
GTGAAGTTGGACTTTAAGCAATATGACTTCAACCAGGAGGTAAGCTTCCCGTTCTCTATACCCAAAAATTATGATCGTCATTAAAATTTATTCTTAACTGGGGCGTTACTAACCTGACCTAAAAATCCTGACATGAAAAAACTATTCATTCTTATCTGCTGCCTTTTTGCTGTTCACACAGGTTTTAGCCAGCTTACCAATGAAAAGGCAAGGCTGGAAAAAGAGCGCCAGGACATACAGGATGAAATAAAGGAAATACAATCCAATTACAATAAGGTCAAAGGATTAAAAAAGGAGTCGCTTGCGAAGCTTGCCATTCTGCAACATAAGCTCGAACTGCAGGACCGGCTTATTGGCAACATCAATAAGGAAATACATAATCTTGATGACGAAATCTACCTGGGTAACGTAGAATTATATCGCCTGCAGGTTCAGTTGGATACTTTGAAGGCGCAATATGCCCGCGGTGTGGTCTATGCGTACAAGAATAACACGAGTTATGATTTTCTGAATTTCATTTTCTCAGCTTCGAGTTTTAACGACGCATTGAAAAGGATATCCTATCTGAAATCCTACAGGGCGTACCGTGAAGAACAGGTTACGGCCATTAAGGATCGTCAAAAGCTGATCGCCAATAAGAAACAGCAGTTAATGGCTAAGCAGGCACAAAAGAAGAACGTTCTACAGGATCAGCAGGTACAGTTGAACGAGCTCGCCAACCAGAAGAAAGAGAAAGATGCTGTGGTTTCGAAACTTAAGTCACAGGAGAAGCAGCTTTCGAAAGAAATCACTGCAAAAAAGAAAAGAGACAGGCAATTGCAAGGACAGATTGCTGCCATTATTCGCCGCATTGTTGACGACGAACGAAGGAAATCGCTGGCAGCTAATGCTAACACAACAAAGTCAAATACAACTACCACTACCAAGACTTCGGGTGCTAAAAAAGCGACAGAATACTTCAATCTGAACGAAGGACAAAGAGCACTCGCCGCAAGCTTTGAGGCCAACAGAGGTAAGCTGCCCTGGCCTGTTGACAATGGTGTTGTCAGTATTCCTTTTGGTTCCAGCGTAGTGGGTGGCCTTTCCATTGACAACCCGGGACTGACAATATCCACGCCATCATCGGGAGGTACAGTAAAAGCTGTGTTCAGTGGAGAAGTTAGTGCGGTGTCGAACTTAGGCGATGGGATGATGGTGATGATCCGTCACGGTAAATATTTTACGATCTACAGTAATCTTTCTTCAGTTAACGTGTCAAAGGGTAGCACCGTGGGCACCGGGCAGGCAATCGGTAAAACAGGTGAAGCTGATGACGGCAGCGGTGGTCAACTTGACTTTATGCTAATGATTGAAAATAGGAATGTAAATCCGCAGCCCTGGTTACATCGTTAAGGCACCAGTTCCTTGCTTAACACGTCATCGTACAAACGCTCATAGATCGGTACGATATTGTGTATGTCGAAGCGTTGTGCATGTTTTGCTGCATTCTTTTTGAACTCGTTGAGGCGTTCATCAAATTGAAGGACATCAATAGCCTGCCCGCTCATCGTTTGAATATCCCCGATATTACCCATAAAGCCGGTTACACCCGGGACCATGATTTCGGGTAAACCACCCGCATTAGTCGATACAACCGGAACGCCGGCGGCCATAGCCTCTAAAGCTGCAAGGCCGAAGCTTTCATATTCGGAAGTAAGTAAGAAGAGATCCGCGATGGCAAGGATGTCTTCCATTTGTTCCTGCTTACCCACAAACCGAACTTCATCACAGATACCTAGTTTCCTGCTTAGTTCCTCTGCGTGACCTCTTTCGGGACCGTCACCGACAAACAACAGCTTACTCGGTATTTGTTTGTTCACCTCATTGAAGATCAACACCACGTCCTCGACTCTTTTAACCTTTCTGAAATTGGAAGCGTGAAGCAATACTCGCTCCCCGTTGGGAGCAATCAGTTTTTTGAATGCATCAATAGGTTTGCGGTTGAACCGTTGCACATCTACAAAGTTGTAGATCACTTCGATGGGTTTTTCGATATGGAAGGTGTTATAGGTTTCATCCCTTAGGTTCTGCGAAACCGCTGTAATAACATCGCTTTGATTGATTGAAAATGCAACAACAGGAGCGTAAGTTTTATCCCTACCCACCAATGTGATATCGGTTCCATGCAGTGTGGTTATTACTGGTATTTGAATGCCTTCCTGTTCAAGGATCTTCTTAGCCATATAGGCTGCGGAAGCATGGGGGATGGCATAGTGAACGTGCAAAAGCTGGAGATGGTTGTTTTTGATGACATCCACGAGGGTGCTCGACAAGGCCGTTTCATAAGGTGGATAATCAAACAACGGATAAGTAGCTACCTGCACTTCATGGTAAAATATGTTTGGAATAAAACCATTTAACCTTACCGGTTGCTGGTAGGTAATGAAATGCACGTGGTGTCCCTTCTGCGCTAATGCTTTTCCCAACTCCGTAGCCAAGACGCCACTTCCGCCAAAGGTGGGATAGCAAACAATACCAATCTTCATAGCTTAAAATTCAATAGTCTAAGGTAACTACAAAAACGGCACTGCTTTGGTTCGCTCCGTTAAATAATTGCATTTGCAATGAGGTTTCATTCTAATTTTATCGGATGAAGAAATGTTTAGCCACTCTCGCAGTTTTAGGGCTAGTTTTTGTTTCCTATGCCCAGACGGAAGACTCCATTTTTATTCGTCGAATAGCGGACGAAATACTCCTTAATGGAAAGGCCTATGACGACCTCAAAGTTCTGACAAAGCAAATTGGCGGACGCTTAGCAGGCTCTCCTCAAATGGTAAAAGCCGAGCAATGGGGCCTGAAAGTTTTTCAATCGCTCCATCCCGATAAAGCGTGGTTGCAGGAATGCATGGTACCCCATTGGGTAAGAGGCGGTAAGGACGAAGCCACCGCTTCCTTTGGCAAGCAAAAGAAGTCCCTCGATGTTTTGGCCCTCGGGAACTCCATGGGCAGCGGAAGTAACGGTGTTAGTGGCAAAGTCGTTGAAGTAAAAACCTTCCAGGAGCTCGAAGCAAAGAAAGATCAATTGAAAGGCAAAATCGTTTTCTATAACTATCCTTTTAACCAAAGATTCATCCATACTTTCGAAGCCTATGGTGATGCCGTTGGCTACAGAGGAGCAGGTGCAAGCCAGGCCGCCAAGTACGGGGCTGTTGGTGCCATCGTTAGGAGTATGTCGGAGAGCACGGACAACAATCCTCATACAGGTGCTTTGCGCTACGACAGCAACTATAAAATGATACCAGCTGTCGCAGTCGGCCTGAAAGACGCCGATTGGCTGGATCAACAACTGAAGCAGGGAAGCGTTGCCATAACGATGAAAACTTACGGTCACTTCTTACCCGACACCATCGGGCACAATGTGATTGCCGAATTGAAAGGAAGTCAGTTTCCCAATGAATATATCACCATTGGAGGCCACCTCGATTCCTGGGATCCCGCAGAAGGGGCACACGACGATGGAACCGGTGTCGTTCAAACAATCGAACTCCTGAGAGTGTTTAAGACTTTAGGATACCATCCGAAACATTCTATTCGCTTCGTACTATTCGCGAACGAAGAAAACGGAACCCGGGGCGGACAGAAATATGCGCAGGAAGCAACGGCCAATAAAGAAAGGCACATCTTCGCCCTCGAGAGCGACGAAGGTGGGTTTACGCCAAGGGGATTCAGCATAACCGGCACAGCTGAGCAGTTTCAGAAACTCAAAGGCTGGCAGTCTTTACTGTGTCCCTACGGAGGCTGCGAAACCGAGAACGGTGGCGGAGGTTCCGATATCGGCTATCTGAACCGTGAACAAAAAACTGCA
>DATDNL010000698.1:0-2786 GCA_036518315.1 Flavisolibacter sp.
TAGGGTGGGAATATTCACGTACTCGCACGAAGAAAACACTTCGGCTTATGGACTGGTAGATGGCGTGCCGGCAGAAGAAAAGCAAAGAAGGGCGGAAGATATCATGTCCGTTCAGCAGGAGATCAGTTACGAAAAGAACCAGGAGAAAATAGGACAGACCTTCAAAGTACTGATCGACAAAAAAGAAGCAGGAAGATATATAGGACGTACAGAATTTGACAGTGTAGAGGTAGATAACGAGGTGATCGTTTCTTCTGGTACTAAATTACAGCCGGGCAACTTTTACAATGTGAAGATCACCAGGGCCTTCGATTACGATTTAGAAGGAGAAGTTATTTAGAGTCCAAGTTTCTTCTCAACTACCTTCTGCCTTTTCATCCATTTGGGAATCGGTTCAGGCAGGTACAAAGCTTCGGTTTTCTTTCCTTTTTGACCAAGCGATTTTGCCAGGGCATTACTCAACCGGGCAACCGACGAATTCTTTCCTACGAGCCGCTCGGACTTCTTTTGGTAGAGTTCTTCAAATGCAGATATACCTTTTTTGATGATTTTCAACTCATTCTCGTACCAGGTCAACTTACGATAGATGACCATCAGGCGATTATAGGGCTGCTCCTCGTGAGGCTCCGACTTTACCGCGCGTTCATATACCTTAGCGGCTTTCTCCAGCTCGTTATTTTCCTCCGCCTCCCGTGCCTCTTTCATCAATTCAGAATATGGTTTCGTTGCGTACAGAGCCACCTAATCTTTTACTTCACTATTAATAAAAACATGCCAGATACGAAGCGCTTTTGTGTGGCCAAAGGCATCTAACTTGCGCAAATGATTTTAAGAAAGATCCCTTCTACCAACGAATCCCTTCCCGTGATTGGACTGGGCACCTGGCAAAGCTTCGACAAATCGCCTTCTTCTAACCTCGACCCCTTGAAACAGGTACTCGTCAACATGGGTAATGCAGGCGGAAAAGTCATTGACAGCTCACCCATGTACGGGAAGTCAGAAGAAATAGTGGGGTTGCTTACGGAGAAAGCCGATGCAGGGCAATACTTCTATGCTACCAAGGTATGGACGCGCGGAAAGGATGAAGGCGTTACCCAAATGGAGAGTTCTTTTAGGAAGTTCCGCCGTGAAGTCATTGACCTTGTCCAGGTGCACAATCTTGTCGACTGGAAAATACATTTGCAGACCTTGAGAAAATGGAAAGACGAGGGAAGGATTCGGTACATCGGGGTAACCCACTACACCAGCAGCATGCATGACGAGTTAATAACTGTACTGAAGTCAGAGCCGGTTGATTTCGTTCAATTCAATTATTCTATAACCGACCGCAATGCTGAGAAAACTCTACTGCCAACCGCGTCTGACCTTGGAGTCGCTACGTTGATCAACCGTCCCTTTGGGGAAGGTAGCTTGTTCAATTTGGTGAGAAACAAAAGTCTTCCGCAATGGGCTAAAGATTATGGGATTGAAACATGGAGCCAGTTTATCCTGAAGTATATCCTATCGCATCCGGCTGTTACCTGTGTTATCCCCGCTACCTCAGATCCCTCGCATGCCGAAGAAAATTATAGTGCAGGGGTTGAACCCTTGCCCGACGACTCGATTCGAAAGAAAATGGTTGATTACATAAAGCAACTCTAGATGGAGCCCTTGCACCCCGGGGCGCCGCAATTGCATTTGCGTTTCCCATCGTGATGGGTAGGACCATAATCGCAGGTGAGTTCTTCATTGGGTTTAATGGTCCGCAACGCATAGAACTCGACATGGTTCCCCAAGGTGCGCATGAATGTGTTTGGCTGGCAGGAGTGATTGATGAAGCGCAGTTCATTGTTTATCGTGGATGCATCTAATGCTTTCCCATTCCATAGTTCTACTATTGAAATCGTTTCATCCCGTTTAGCCTTTTCTCTCGCCGACTTCTTCGATATGATTTCTCCCGCGAGAGAGCCTACCTTTCTTCGGGCCGGGATGGCTTTCTTTGCGTAAAGGCCACTGCCGTGTATTTTACTTTTGGCTACAAAAACATCGAAGTACAAGCTGCCTTCAATTATCATCTTCATCTCTTTTGGTAATTGCTCATCATTTGCGATATGCACATCCTGTCTTTACTTTGTGAGCCCAAGGCGTAAACCCAAGATTGATGCAGTTAACTCACCCGGTTAATGACACCTACTCGCAAAGTAAGATTGATACCAGTTACAGAACAAAATTCTTTGTATTCGCGGGTGCGTTCTTTATCGTCAAAATTATTCTTGCTTTTGCATTGGAACTTGGTAACGACGAAGCCTATTACTGGCTGTATAGCCAATACCTGCAATGGAATTATTTCGACCATCCGCCAATGGTGGCTTTGTGGATACGATTATTTACTGCAAACCTCTCGCTGCAGGAATATGAAGGGTTCCTGCGACTGGGCAGTGTGATTGGATGTCTCCTTTCAAGCTGGTTCCTATACAGCGCCGTTACTTTACTCCATTCCGAAAGGGCAGGCTGGCTGGCAGTGGTCATGTATAATATTTCCTTTTATTCCGGTATCACGGCTGGATTATACATCATGCCCGATTCACCTGAAATGGTTTTCTGGACATTGTCCCTTTTACTCATTGCCAGGATAATAAAGAATGAAAACGGTTGGACGAACTGGCTACTATTCGGATTGGTTGCCGGGCTATGTATTATGAGCAAGGTACATGGAGCTTTTTTGTGGCTGGGGATGGGCGGATATACTCTGTTTCGAAGAAGATCCTGGCTTAGGATGCCGCAGTTCTACCTGGCATTATTGATAA
>DATDNL010000699.1:0-2516 GCA_036518315.1 Flavisolibacter sp.
ATGCTTTGCCATCTCTTCCACCTCTCGGGAGGAGAACCCGAGGCGGTTCATGCCGGTCTCAATTTCCAGGTGCACCGGGTAGTCTTTTATTGCCTGCTCTTCCAGGTATTTTTCAAAGCTGTACAGAAGATCGAAAGAGTATATGACCGGTTGAAGGTTATAGTCAACGATCGCCTGGAAAGATGATTCCTCGGCATTCATGACCATAATCGGTAGATGGATCCCTGCTTTAACCAGTTCCACTCCCTCGTCCGCATAGGCCACACCCAGGTAGTCGACGTTATGATATTGCAGCACACTTGCTATTTCAGCGCCCCCACTTCCGTACGAAAATGCCTTCACCATCGCCATTATTTTGGTGGTTGGCCCAAGCAGTTTCTGATATTCCTTCAGGTTATGGGCCAGTGCGTTTAGATCTATCTCCAATACAGTTTGATGAAGCTTCTTTTCAAAAAGCTTCGCTATTCTTTCGAACTCGAATTTGCGAGCTCCTTTAATTAAAATGACCTCCTTGTAGAATCGGGAAATACGGAAATCATTAATAAAATCTTCGGTCGAAAAATAGCCCTGGAAATTGGTGGACGCAGGTAGCTTTTTGCTTAATTGCTCAATGATCTTCTCGCCTATGCCAATTACTTTGCTCACCTCGTAATTCTTTAAAAGCTTTGCTATTTCACTATATAGATCCGCGTCACCTCTTCCGCTCTCCACGAATTCCGACAGGATTACCGTACGCTGCAGGCCTGAACTCTGTTGCTTAAGAAAGTCGAGAGCGATCTTCAGCGAGGTGACGTCTGCACTGTAACTATCATTGATCACCAGGCAATCATTGATACTGTGCTTTAATTGCAGCCGCATATCAATAGCGTGCAGTCTTGCGATTCTTTGCCTGATCACGTCTTCTCCATAACCAAGTACGAGGAGGACACAACAGCAGGTGATGGCATTCTCCACCGAGGCGTCATCCACAAACGGAACATTGAAGGTGTTGGACTTGAACTGATAAGAAAGTATCACCTCAGTAATATCTGTTTGCTTCTTAATAGAGCTCACCACAAAGGTGTTGCCCTCCGCGCTTCCCCAGGTCAGCAACTCTGTGCCCCTGTCTATTAGTTCCTTCTTACCACCTATATCCTTATTGCGCGCGATAAGAACTGGGCAGCTTTTGAATAATTGTAGCTTCTCGGCTAGTTTATGTGAATTGTCCAAAAAACCTTCGCTGTGGGCTTCTCCAATATTTGTAAGCACCCCAATCGTCGGCTGGATGATTTTCTCCAGTTCCCCCATTTCGCCGGGATTGGAGATACCTGCTTCAAAAATGCCAAGTGTATACTGCTCATTCATCTGCCACACACTCAGTGGAACTCCTATTTGCGAATTAAAGCTTTTGGGACTACGTACAATCTTGTAGTCCTCATCCAACAAGAGATTAAGCCATTCCTTTACGATTGTCTTCCCATTACTGCCTGTGATACCAATTACCGGGAACAAGAAATGCTTCCTATGGAAGGCGGCCAATTCCTGCAAAGCCTCGAGTGCGTCGTCAACAAGGATAACGTTAGAATCCGTTAAAGGCTTTGTGGGAGTTTCACTAACAATGAAATTCCGGATGCCTTTCTTGTAAGCACTAAGAAGGTATTTATGGCCGTCATTATGCTCTGTCTTTATCGCGAAAAATAACGAAGAACCCGGTTGCAGAATGCGTCGACTATCGTACACCAGGTTCTCGATAGTGTCGTCGGACCCTTGCGAAGCAAACCTGCCGCGCACCGCTGAACAGATCGTATGAATTGAATAGCCCATAACTAATCCTTACTTTCTTCCGTTGATGGCTCGTCATCTTTCTCACTGGCCTGTATCGAATACAATATTGAGCCACCCAGGCATAACACAATCACCAGCAACGAAACATAGACCGGCACCTTGATGTGAAAGATTTCCACCAGCATTTTCAGTCCTATAAAGATCAAAACAACGGCAATGCCCTGCTGTAGATAACCAAACTTATTTACGGCACCCTTCAATAGAAAGAAAAGCGAACGCAAGCCTAACACGGCGAATATGTTGCTCGTGTAGATCACAAGATCCTTCAGATCCTGTCTCGTTTCTGTAACGATAGCAAAGACAGCAGGAATACTATCCAGCGCAAAAACGATGTCGGTAGTTGCCAGGAGAATTACCACAACAAACATGTTGGTGTAGAATCGCTTCCCATCCCTGCGAATGATCATCTTGCCACTAACATCATGATGATAAATAGGTAAAAAACGGTTTATAAATTTATAGACCGGGTTCTTCTCCGGCTGGAATTCCTGGTCACCTTTAGCAGAGAATATTTTGATGCCCGTATAAATCAGAAAAGCTCCAAAGATGTAAAGAAGCCACTCGAATCTCTCCACTAATGCTACACCGACCGTAATGAATATGATTCTAAAGACGATGGCCATCAGGATCCCGATCAGCAATGCTCTTGCTACATGGTCCGCGCGTATCTGGAAGAAGGAAAATATAAGAAT
>DATDNL010000700.1:0-4841 GCA_036518315.1 Flavisolibacter sp.
GGGTGGAGGGGATTAATGTTTGATGTGACACGTCACTTCTTTACAAAGAAAGAGGTGAAGCATTATATCGATGATATGGTGCGGTATAAGTTCAACCTGCTCCACCTGCACCTGACAGATGATGAAGGATGGCGAATTGAAATCAAGAGCCTGCCAAATCTGACAAAGGTGGGAGCGTGGCGTGTAAACAAGGTAGGATACTTTGGAACGTTTTCGCCACCTACACCTGGTGAGCCCAAGGATTATGGAGGATTCTACACGCAGGAGGATATGAAAGAAATTATCCGCTATGCCAAGGACCGTTTTGTTGATATTCTACCGGAAGTAGATGTTCCCGCACATAGCCTTGCCGCTATTGTTTCTTATCCCGAACTTTCCTGCACTCCTGAAGCGAACACGTACCGGGTAAGATCGGGAGAAGCGATCATGGACTGGTCGCATGGTGCACCGCCAATAGCGTTGGTTGACAACACACTTTGTCCTGCTAATGAAAAAGTATATACTTTCTTAGACAAGGTAGTAACTGAGTTGGCGCAGCTCTTTCCTTTCGAATACATTCATATGGGGGGTGACGAAGCGCCACATAATTTTTGGGAGAAGAATGAGCAGATCAAAGACCTGATGAAAAGAGAAGGTCTTACGACGATGGAGCAAGTTCAAAACTATTTCACCAAAAGAGTGGATAGCATAGTAAGATCGAAAGGAAAGAAGTTCATGGGGTGGGATGAAATATTGATGGGAGGCGGACTTCCAGCTGACGCGGCTGTAATGAGTTGGAGAGGAATGAAGGGTGGTGTTGACGCAGCCAAGAGTGGCCACGAGGTGGTAATGAGCCCTAGTGACTTTGCGTATATTGATTACATGCAGGGCGATGTGGCGCTTGAGCCAAGGATCTATGCATCTCTATCGCTTTCGAAGACTTATCAATTCGATCCTTTGCCAGAGGGAGTAGATCCGAAATTTATTTTGGGCGGACAGGCTAACCTTTGGACAGAGCAGGTATACAACATGCGCCATGCTGAATATATGACTTATCCAAGAGCGCTTGCGATTTCAGAATCCGTTTGGTCGCCAAAGGCAAAGAAGGACTGGAATCATTTCTATAAGAAAGTGGAATCAGAGTTCGGACGAATGGACGAAGCAGAGATCAAGTATGCCACGAGTGTATATGAGCCGAAGTTTGACCTAAGCAGGAACTCCAATGGCCAATTGCAAATTGCCATCGAGACCGAAGCGCCTGATGTGACGGTACACTACACTTTCGATAACTCTTTCCCTGACAATTTTTATCCTGTTTACAAAGAGCCCCTGACGCCCCCGAAGGATGCCGTAATGTTAAGAGTAGTTAGTTACAGGGGCAAGCAGCAAATGGGCAGAATGATAAGTGTGCCCATTGCGGACCTGGAACAAAGAGCCGGGAAAAAGAAATAAAATACCAAAGACAAAGAAAGATGGAGTTGCAGCCACGCATCGTGACGTCAACTGAAAAGAAACTGACAGGAAAGAAGGTGCGTATGTCTTTGCAGACCAACCAAACGCAGGAACTATGGCGGTCGTTTATGCCTGAAAAAACAAAGATCAAAAACAGGCTATCTTCAGAATTGTACTCGATTCGTGTTTATGACCGGCCAATGGATCCATCGGACCTGGCACGACCCTTCGACAAGTGGGCAGCGGCCGAAGTAAAGAGTTTGGACGAAGTGCCTGAGGGAATGGAGCCTTTAATTTTGGAAGGAGGCCTTTACGCGGTTTTTGACTACCGGGGACTGAACACCGACAGCAGTATATTTATTTACATCTTTAGCCAGTGGCTTCCCAATTCAGGCTATGAACTCGATGAAAGACCCCAATTTGAGGTGTTGGGCGCAAAGTATAAAAACAATGATCCTGATTCGGAGGAAGAGATCTGGATCCCCATTAAGCCGAAAATGAAATAGCCAGTTAAACTGTCACCTCGGGCTTTAGCAACGCTTCCGCTGATTTGTTAAGATCCCCAATGCGGTCATAGTTGATGGAATAGTAAATGCATTTTCCATCTCTTTCTGTACTCACAAACCCGGCTTTCCTGAGCACACCAAGGTGCTGGGAAGTGGCTGATTGGTCGAGGCGCAGTTTGACATAAAGCGAAGTGACTGTCATTTTGGATTGCTCGTGCAAATGTTGAAGAATCTGCAGCCTTACTTTGTTGTTGACGGCGCGGTAGATAAGTGAAGCTTTCCTCAAATAGAAAAATTCTATCTGGAGCTCGTTGGGTAACGGAGTTATTTCCATGTGGGTCGAATTATCGGAGACAAAATACGAATTAGATCGGAATTCCCAGATAGTTCACATGGAATTTACAAAGTGTCTTCTTAGCCGTGGAAAATAAGCAGTTTAAAGTCCTTTAGTTACGCGAACTGCATTCCTTGATATCCTGCATCAGCCGTTTGGCGATATTGTTAGCCGTCGTCTCGAAATTGCTTTCAGCGTAGATGCGGATGATCGGTTCTGTATTTGAAGTGCGCAGGTGTACCCAGTCTGTATCGAATTCGATCTTCAGACCGTCCTCAGTATTTATGGGGTTGTTTTTATATTTCTTCTTTATTTTGTCGAAAATGGAGGCTACGTCCAGGCCATTCTCCAACTCAATCTTGTTCTTGGAGATGAAGTAGTCGGGATAATTTCTGCGAAGTGATTTGAGACCTTTCTTTGATTCAGCGAAATGGGAAAGGAACAAGGCAATACCAATCAGGGCGTCACGGCCATAGTGAAAGTCGGGAACGATGATGCCGCCATTACCTTCGCCACCAATGACAGCATTCACATCCTTCATTTTCTTGACCACATTCACTTCACCGACGGCTGAAGGGAAATATTCTCCTCCCCGTTTCTGAGTAATCTCTTTGAGCGCTTTAGTGCTACTCATGTTACTAACCGAGTTGCCTACCTTGTTTGACAGTATATAATCGGCAACGGCAACGAGTGTGTATTCTTCCCCGAACATGCTTCCGTCTTCGCAAACAAAGCAAAGGCGGTCAACGTCAGGGTCAACTGCTATCCCCAGGTGGGCATTTTGCTTTACCACTTCATTGCTCAGCACCGTGAGATGTTCAGGAAGCGGTTCCGGATTATGTGCGAATTTGCCATTGACTTCGCCGTTCAAAATAATTACTTCGGCTACTCCGAGTTCTTTTAACAATTGTGGAACGACGAGTGCACCGGATGAGTTGATGCAATCGACAACAACCTTGAACTGTTTCTTTTCAATGGCTTCCTTGTTCACGAGGGGATAGTTGAGAACAAGGTCAATATGTTTTTGTAGATAAGTATCGTCCCTGGTAATGCTCCCCAGTTTGTCGACAACGGCAAAACCCAAGGCTTCCGATTGGGCACGTTCAAGAACTTCGGCGCCCACTTCAGCGTCGATGAACTCACCCTCTTTATTCAAAAGCTTTAAGGCATTCCATTCCTTGGGATTATGGCTGGCCGTGATGATGATACCACCATCGGCGTTTTCTTTTTTCGTGGCTATTTCCACGGTAGGAGTGGTGGACAGTCCAAGGTCTACTACATTAACGCCTAAGCTGACGAGCGTATTGATGACCAGTTGACTAACCATTTCACCACTGATCCGACCATCGCGCCCAACAATGATCTTGGTGGGCTGGGATTTGTCGTGTCTCCTTTCAGCAATAATATTTCCAAAGGAAGCGGTAAATTTCACGATATCGATAGCGGTCAGCGATTCGCCAGGCACACCACCAATTGTACCTCTTATTCCGGATATGCTTTTAATCAGCGCCACAGTAGTATTTTATTCAGGATTTTTGGACGGCAAAAATAAGGCTTTACAGGTTAAGGGTTTCAACTTAAAAATCGGATGCCGCCTTACTTTTGTAAAAATTGGCTAATGGTTGAGAAAGAGTGGTACAAAGCATGGTTTAATTCCCCTTTTTATCATAAGCTCTACTTTGAGCGAGACGAAAAAGAAGCACAAAACTTCATATTGAATTTATTAGAGCACCTTCAACCCGCGCCGGAAAGTCGCGTACTGGACGTGGCGTGCGGGCGAGGGAGGCACAGTAAGTTTTTGGCTTCGCAGGGTTTTGACGTCACTGGTATAGATCTCTCCTTCGAGAGCATTGAATATGCAAAACAATTCGAGAACGAAAACCTGCACTTTTACCGGCACGACATGCGTTTACCAATGTGGATCAATTATTTCGATTATGCATTCAATTTCTTCACTTCCTTTGGTTACTTCCCAACCCGGCGTGAACATGATGACGCCATCGGTACAATCGCAGGAAGCTTAAAGCGGGGCGGACGGGTTGTATTTGATTACCTGAATGTCCATTATGTAGAAGAAAGGCTGGTTCATGATGAAGTAAAGAATATTTCCAATACCACTTTTGAGATCTGCAGGTGGATGGACGAAGATCATTTTTATAAAAATATAATAATTAATGACCCTTTAATAGGCGCGCCTCAGCAGTTCTGCGAAAAGGTAACGAAGTTGAATCTTGGCGACTTCACTGATATGCTTTCTTTCCAGGGGTTGCAGGTAGTAGAAGTTTTTGGCGACTATCAGCTTAACAGTTATGATGTAAGAAAGACACCGAGAATGATTGTTGTAGCAAAGAAGTGATTGCGATTTTTCATGTGTACAGAAGGCATTTGGATAGGCATATTATTATTCTCCGCCCGTCTTCTTATTGTGCACCAGCATCCATCTTGCCGTCTCATAGAATGCCGAAGTGAAATTGCTCATTTTCATTTTAATGGAATCTGCTTGCCATGAAGTATAATGAACATCATCCCTGAGCGGATGTACTTCTTCCTGTTTGAAGTTCAAATTCTTG
>DATDNL010000701.1:0-3272 GCA_036518315.1 Flavisolibacter sp.
CGCCATGTATCTTATTCACCATTTCAGCAGCCTGGTTAAGTGAGACAACTGCAAAGAAGTTGGATGGAATCAAGAATGGAAACAGGGTAGCATCGTCGCTGGGCCTGAAGACCGAGCATATGAGACCGACAGGATTGACAGGGTACCCGTAACCTCCGAGCGGTACCCCGTCGGTTGCCCAGGCGGTTGTGCGTTGAAAGCTATAAGGACCATGTCCATTCTTTCTTTGTTGTTCTTTAAAGGTGTTTACCGTCAGTTGTATTGCTTCTTTCCATTGAGTATCGAAAGGTGTAGTATCACCTGTCAGCTTCCAGTATTGATGTGCGAGGCGAATGGGATAGCAGAGCGAATCGATCTCCCATTTCCGTTCATGAATCCCGGGCTTCATGTCGGTGATGTCTGTCTTCTTCCATTCGCTTACTTTCGAATCATTCTTATAAAAGGCGTTGGCGTAAGGATCGAGATGAATGCATTTGGTTTGACGATTGATCACACCGGCGACGAGTTGCCGGAGTTTCTTGTCACTCTTAACAAGGGCAAGGTAAGGCCACACCTGCGCGGAGCTATCGCGCAACCACATAGCGTCTATATCACCCGTGATGACATAGGTGTCCGGCTTTCCATTTTGGACAGAGAAGTCAACCGTTGTATCGAGGGTATTGGGGAAACAGTTCTCAAACAACCATGCTAACTCTTTATTGGAAAGATGCGACTTGATTTGCCTTATCATTGCTTCCACAGCTTCGCTCGTGAATCTCCTTTCGCCGAGCGGAGGGCGTTTGCTTTCAAAGTCATTCAAGCTATTGGCAAAGAGATTTCCTTTTGACAAAAGCATTCCTACCGAGAGGATGCCGGTGTTGCGAATAAATTGTTTACGTGTAGGCATAAAGTTCGTTTGTAATTACCAGGGACGGTCGGACGGATTCACACCCCATGTTTTCGATGGAGTGGCTCCCATTTGAATGACCAGCTCCCCGCCTTTCATAATATCGTTGTAGGTGATATACGACTTCGTATAAGGCCTGCCGTCGAGTGTAATGTGTTGTATGTATTTGTTGGTATTAGAATTATCGTTCACAACAATATGAAAGGACTTTTGTTTTGGAAGTTGCAGGGACACTTCATCCATCAAGGGGCTTCCAAACACGAATAGTCCTCTCGCGGGGTGCACCTGGTAGAACCCGATTGAAGAGAGAACATACCATGCGGACATTTGGCCCACATCTTCGTTGCCGATGAGCCCATCCGGCTTGTCGGTGTAAAAGCTATCGAGTATGTATCGCACTTTCTCCGCGGTCTTCCAAGGCTGACCCGCATAGGTGTAGAGGTAAGTGATATGATGTGAAGGTTCGTTGCCGTGAGCATATTGCCCGATTAGGCCCGTGATGTCACTTGATGCTTCCGTACCCATGTCGCCCTTGGCCACGAAGAAAGAATCTAGTTTCTGCAGAAAGCGTTTCTCCCCTCCCAGCATTTTGATCAATCCTTTTACATCTTCGGGTACCAACCAGGTATATTGCCAGGCATTGCCCTCGGCAAAATCATCCCTGCGGTGCCTTGATTCGAATGGACTAAAGGGCTTACGCCACTCGGTTTTGTTGACCCGGCCCCGCATAAAGGTGGACGATGGATCAAAGTAATTTTTGTAATAGGCTCCACGTTTGGAGTAATAGGCATAGTCTTTTGTCTTGCCCATTTTCTTTGCCATGAGAGCAATGGAAGCGTCGGCAATAGAATACTCCAGTCCTAGTGCTACTGATTCCACTGTTGAATCAGCAGGAATATAGCCAAGTGCCTTTACATATTTCAAACCCCTTTCATCCAACATCGAAGTTGTCTTCACTGCCTGCCAGGCCAGGGAAGTATCGAAACCGCGGAAGCCCTTCAAATAAGCATCTGCCACCACCTGCACACTGCTATAGCCAGGCATGGTGTTGGTTTCATTGCCCATCAAATGCCAGATAGGAAGCTTTCCTTGCTGTTTGTAGATCATCAACATCGAGTTGATCATATCATTCACTTTGTCCGCCTCCATAATGGTATAGAGCGGGTGCGTTGCGCGGTAGGTGTCCCACAAGGAGAACGTCGTAAGGTTTGTAAAAGGAGCTTGGGGGTAGACCTTCTTATCAGTACCAAGGTAGTCACCATTGTGATCGTTGTACATTGAAGGGGCGATCATGGTGTGATACATAGCCGTGTAAAAAGTGCGGAGCCGACCGATATTGTTTGACTTTACCTTTATCCTGTTGAGCTGTTGATTCCATTTAGCGTCGGCTTCTGACCTAATTTCAGAAAAGTTCCAGCCGGGTATTTCTGCTTTGATGTTACCGGCAGCGTTCTCAATGCTAACAGGTGAAATACCAACTTTGATCAACACCTGTTCATTATCGTTTGTGGTAAAATAGGCAACACCTCTCAGCCTGCGGCCGGTTCCATTTTTTTTAGCCAGGTTGGCCGTGCTATCGTACACTTCAAAGTGTTTGACAGGTTTCGAGAAAATGGCGGTGAAGAATATACGCTGATTGTTTGCCCAGCCTTTAGAAAAACGGTAGCCTGAAATGGTGGTGTCGTTCACTTGTTCTACAAAGGTCTTAACAGGACTATCCCACCCGATGCCTGACTCGAGATCAATAATGATCTTTGAATCCGTTGAGGCCGGAAAGGTGTAGCAATGAAAGCCTACTCTTTCCGATGCTGTTAGTTCTGCCTTTACATTGTATCTCTTTACCCGAACAGAATAGTAGCCGGGCGTTGCCGTCTCGTCTTCATGTGAGTAAAGTGAATAATAGCCGGATTGTTCGTCGCCCACTTCTCCTTTTGCCAGTCGAACATTGCCCACAACAGGCATGACAGTTATGTCACCGAGATCACCAATACCAGTTCCACTCAAATGCGTGTGAGCAAAACCAATAAGGGTGGAATCAGAATAGTGATAACCGGAACACCAGTCCCACCCTTGTGACATATTCACGGGTCCTAATTGCACGGCGCCGAAGGGAACATTGGCTCCCATAAATACGTGACCGTGAAATCCTGTCCCAATAAGAGGATCAACGTACTGCGTCAAAGAGCCTTCAGTCTTTGGAGATCTTGTTTCTCGCTGAGCGTGAGAATGCATAACGAAAAAGTTGCTCAATAAGAAACAGAAGACCGACTTGACAAAGATTTTAGAATTCATATACTATTTGATACCTGCCTTTACAGTGATTGTTGATTTTAACCTTATTTCCTGTGAACTGCTGCCGATCAAAATGGTATAGTCACCCGGATAC
>DATDNL010000702.1:0-2911 GCA_036518315.1 Flavisolibacter sp.
TGCTTCTGTTGGGTTAGAAGACGGCATCAGGACCGTTTATGAAAATACCTTTTTGACCGCCCAGCCGGCCCCGCGCTAAAGCCAGAACAAGCCAGTCCCAAAAGATATGGTTCATTTACCTTACTCCAAATTTCGCTGCTAATCGCTTTTCGGCTCTCATGTTAAACATTCCGCGATCCGCCTTATAGAAAGCGTATACTCCTACAACATTCTCGCAATTCGTCCAGTTAGTTTACTCCGTTTTTACTTAAAAAGATCTTCCACTGTTCTCCAGGCCGATAACTTAGGGTTAGTTTGACGCCTCCTCACCCAAGGCAATAAATTCAGGGTATCCATGCAACGTCCTAAATATTTTTATTGTCAGCTATAAATATCATTGCAGATATGAATTCTTTTCTGCATATTTGTAGCACTAACCGCGCACTGTTTATTGCGTTTTCAGATTCATGAGAAGCATTACAGTCTATGTTCTTGCTGTGTGAATTGAAGAAAAGAATTATTTGTGTATTAAACCGAAGTTAATGTAATAGGTCTACCATTACCACAGTGAGAAAAACCAAATCATGCTTAGAGAATCTTCCTTCCTGGTAAAAACAAAAGCGACTGCGGATGTAATCTTCCTGGCGGTAATTGTGATCTCCACCCGCTTTGCCGAGTTCCAGGCATCCTTCTTTTCCCAATCAATTACTATCGTTATAGCTGTCAATGTTTTTGCCTGGCTGTTTATTGGAAGGGCCTTTGGTTTATACAACGACCTGAGGATGAAGCCTATTTCAATTGAGTGGGTGATGTTTGTGAAGGCATTTGGAATTTTTACGCTTGTAAAGTCTTTCATTTTCTTCCAGTTATTTAGTAGTTTCTACTTTGAAAAGAGACTGTTTTTTATCAATTGTGTATTGATATTTTGTATTCTTCCTCTTCAAAAATTGCTGATTAGGATCGTATTTAAAAAACTCAGGAATAGCCATAACTATTCTCGCAAGGTTCTGATTGTCGGAGCTGGAGAAAATGGTATTAATTTCTATGAAAATTGGGTGAACCAGGATTTTGGCTACCAGCTCACCGGTTTCCTCGATGACGAAAAGCAACCAGGGTTAAACGGCAATTACCTTGGCAAAACGTCAGATATCGAAACGGTAATTGCGAACTATGAGCTGGACGATATTGTGGTCACACTTCCGATTACAAGAGAGAAGGAAATTGAAAGAATTGTTGCCGTTGGAGAGAGGGAAGGGAAACGTGTTCGTATTGTAGCGGACTACCACAAATTCGGGAGTGGTAAGATGCATGTCGATAGTATGGGCAACCTGTCCGTTATTACGCTGCGGTCTTTACCTCTCGATTACCTCGATAATAAGATTTACAAAAGGTTCTTCGACATTGTCTTTTCTGCACTTGCCATCGTACTTGTTTTTAGTTGGCTGTTTCCAATAATAAGCCTCATCATTAAGCTCACTTCGAAAGGCCCTGTTCTGTTCAGGCAAGAGCGGTGGGGACTGAATAACAAGATCATTACCTGCCTCAAGTTTCGTACAATGGTCGCCAATTGCATGAATGTTGATGACGAGGGCAATTACCTCCAGGCAAAAAAGAATGACCCAAGGGTCACCCGGATCGGGAAGTTTCTACGTAAGACGAATCTTGACGAGCTCCCACAATTGTTTAATGTTCTTTTGGGGTCCATGTCACTCGTTGGGCCTCGTCCTCACCCGGTTCCACTCAATATTACATCAAAGGACAGTGTTGAAAAGTACATGATGCGCCACTGGGTAAAACCCGGGATAACAGGGTGGGCACAGGTGCACGGTTACAGAGGAGAAACCGGCGATAAGTTCCTGATGAAGAAGAGGGTCAAATACGACTTGTGGTATATTGAAAAATGGACTTTTTGGCTTGACCTGCAGATCATCGTGCAAACGGTGGTCAATATGATCAAAGGCGAAAAGAATGCATATTAAATGAAGCTGCCTCCAATAGCAAGGACCATAGTCCTTATCCTCCTCGCCAATATCCAATTTTCGTTCGCTGCACTATCTCAGTCAGCCAGCCTCCAATTCTTTGACGAGGTATCAAGAGATTTACAGGTTAGTAGCCGGATGGATTCAACACTTTCCTTTTGTGTTCGTCCCAACTACATCGCGAATGCAATTTACTCCGACTCTTTGGCTGACAAGCTTGTTGCAGGGAAAGAGTTGTCTGAGGGCCTGTTCTTACTTCCCCTTGTGGTACAGCAGCAATATAATACTCATCATCCCTATGGCTGGAATGACGGGTCGATGATACCTGCGAAAGGCTACCAAGGCCAAATTTCACTTGGGATCAGCTTCACCAAAAGCATTTTTAGCCTGCAAATACGACCGGAAATCGTCTTTGGACAAAACAGTTCCTTTCCAACTTTTCCTAGTGCGCAGAATGATACAATCTGGAAGAGCTATTATGGATCTGTGTTGAATATGATCGATGCTCCTGAAAGGTTTGGCACGCATTCCTATCTAAAGTTCTTTCCTGGACAGTCAAGTGCGAGAATTAATTACAATAAATTAAGCTTTGGCTTATCTACAGAAAATCTCTGGTGGGGGCCTGGCGTAAGAAATTCGTTATTAATGAGCAATAATGCTCCAGGCTTTCCTCATCTTACGTTCAATTCGTTGCAGCCAGTCAGGTCACTCATCGGTTCCTTTGAATGGCAGGTAATCGCAGGTAAATTAAAAGGCTCGGGCATACTGCCAGATACAACGAAGACTTTTAATGGCGATCCACTTTACGTTCCGAAAGGAGACGGGAACAGGTATCTGAACGGTATCATATTATCATGGCAACCCAAATGGACTAAGGGTCTGTTCCTGGGACTTTCCAGGATATTCTATCAAAACCAATCTGACGTGCCTTCGTCGCTGGATGGATATTTCCC
>DATDNL010000703.1:0-5110 GCA_036518315.1 Flavisolibacter sp.
CGGAAGCCCAGCCTTTGGCAATATTGGCCCACGCGGAAGGATCGGCCGTTGCAGCGAAATAGGTTCTGTCGTGCGCTATGTCGGGCTGGTCTCCCCTTGGATTGCTTGCCGGGTTAGCATAGTAGTACGCCCAGCGTTTAAAAGTGATGTAATCGTTTGCGTTAAACATTTCCTGGTTGTCGACTAAATTTTCAAGGGTAACGGAATGGTTGAGGCTCAATGTTACTTTACCGGCTTTCCCCTGCTTGGTGGTTACAATGACAACACCATTGGCGCCACGGGACCCATAAATAGCAGTGGCGGAGGCGTCCTTTAGCACATCGATCGACTCGATGTCCATCGGATTGATATTGTCGATACTACCCGTAATCAACGGTATTCCATCAACAACAAAGAGTGGAGTATTGGAAGCCGTCAGGGAGCGGACACCCCTGATATTAATGGACGGCAGCGTACCGGGGCGTTCATTAGAAGAGATATCGACGCCGGCCACCTTTCCCTGGAGGGCCTGGATGGCGTTGTTTACCGGCCGTGACTTGATGTCCTTCTCATTTATGCTGGCAACAGCACCGGTGACATCCTTTTTCTTCGCAGTACCATACCCTATCACAACAACCTGGTCGAGCGAATTATCTGCAAGGGCGAGTGACAGGTTCACTTGCGACTTGTTTTGAATAGGTTGTTCCCTTGGCGTGAAGCCTACGGAACTAAATACAAGCACAGAACTTCCTGAAGGGGCGTTAATGGAAAAAAAACCATCCGATTTTGTTTCTGTAGAAATTGACGTTCCTTTCACCTGCACCGTAACACCTTCCAACGGTTTACCCGTGTTATCGGTTACTTTCCCGGTTACCGGAAAAGCGTTTTGAGCGAAAGTAAAAATGGTTAGTTGAAGTAGGGGCAAAATGAGTAGGACATTTCGCCATGAAGCGCTTCTCTTTTTCATGATAGCAGTTGGGGTGTAGAAATTTATGTTAACCCGATTAAGATATTTTACTTCGTGTACCGAATCATCCTGAGCTATCCTGAATGTTAATAAAGGTTAAAGAATTTAATAATTAAGAGGAAACCTGGTTATGTCATAACTGGAAATAAGAAAGGCAGGTGCGAAACCTGCCCCTTCGTGAACGATTGCTTAAAAGAGAGAGAAATTTAATATCCGGGGTTTTGATATGATGCTATTTGCGAAGCGTCGAGCACTTTACCATTGGCGTCGGTAAGTTGAACCAGGAAGGCATTTGGCCACGGCCTGAACGTAAAGGCTTTCTTCATTTGCCCTTTACCATTTCCGTCCTGTCCATTGCCGCTGTCGGTATTGGTGGCAACTGGCCATAATCCCGGTTTATCGGAAGCCATTTGGTTTGAATATTCCACCCTGTCATAGAGAATGCCTGCATTGTGTAAATCTTCCCAGGCAATTCCTTCTGACAGGAACTCGCGTGCCTTTTCGTTATAAATAAAATGAATGAACATGTCGGACTTGGATGTTACAGTGGGTATATAACCTTCTGCGGCAGCTTCGGGTGTGCCGGGTGTAAACACCGCCTCCGTAATAGCCATCTTTGTGATGGAGCTTCCATTGGCCGGGTATGGCGCTTGTTTCTCTGTTGCCGTCAGAGTGGACGCCTGGGGCTCCCACTCAACTAAAACTTTGGGACGGCTTTCCCCAGACTTATATCCCGCCCTTTGACGAACTACATTGATATCAGCTACTGCCAGTGAATACTGTCCTTTACGTCCATAAGCCTCAGCCCTAATCAAAAAGGTTTCCGCAAGCCGCATTAGGATGGCATCACGGGTTCCAGCCTCACTGTTGAAATTGGCTTCATCCGCACTACCACCTCTTAAAGGATCAACGTATTTTTTAGAGGACAGGTAAATGTTCCTGATCGAGGTCGCGAGACCCATTGATGCCCCGGTGATCCACAAGCGATAGTAATACTTACCCGTGACCGCAGATTTTATCCACCGTACCATGAACTGGTAAGGCATGCTCATAACCATAGCGGAATCCAATGCTTCGCTTTTCTGGTTTTCAAGGTAGATCAAAGCCCTTGTGCCGGGGAGAATTCTCTTTTGCCCTGCCGTTACGGCTGGCTCCCCTGCAGGCTTATTGGCATTCCACCATGCAGCCGCCGCTGCACTCCAGGTGTAAGATGTGCTGGTTGACAATGAAGGAGCATTGCTGATATACTCGTACTGGAAAGTCTTGTAATAACGCGAGTCGTTCACTTTATCGTGGAAATTATCATAAGCCCAGTCAGTAGGCTTGTAGGTGGAGAAAGGACGTCCGTAAGCTTGTGCGCGAACTACACCCGTCTGGTTGGTGTAGTCACCTGTGTGATAGTTACAGGAGCGGTTACCGCCAAAGCGACCATCGAGTGAAGTGTTCACATCAAATTGGGCAGACCACAAAACTTCGTTGCTTGGAGAGGTCTCCGAAACCTTTGGATCGAAGAGCGTCCAGTAGTCTGGAGCAAGTCCACCGGCACCGCCTTTACTGTTGATCACATCAGTAGCAATGGTAATGACTGAGTCGAGATCAGTAGAAACGTTGCCTTTATAAAGCATCTTCAGGGATTGGTCGGCGCTGTTTTGAAAGCCTGCAGCCTGTGCACGATTCAAATAGAGTTTAGCCAAAAAATGTCCTGCCGCCGGTTTGGTCACCCTGCCCCTTTCGGATGTGGTGGCGGGAAGGTTATCATATGCATAGCGCATGTCGCTGATGATCTGTTTGTAAATGTCCTCCAGCTTGGCTTTTGGATAGTTGTAGATGCCATCATCTTGCCTTTTAGCCGTCAACAGCAATGGAACATCGCCCAGTTGGTTTGAAATTAAGTAATAAGCCCAGGAACGAAGAAACAGTATCTCTGATCTTCTTTGTTTACGATAGGTCTCGTCTGTTCCAAACTTTCCGGGTTTTAGATTATCAATGATGTCAAGGGCAATGTTACAGTTATTGATATGCGGATAGGCACCCATGGGCGCATAGCTCGAGTTGGCGCCGCCCAAATAGTTGCTCACGTTGCCGGCGATGGTGCTCACACTGGAACCATAGGCGGCACTAGTCATGCGAGAAAGATTTAAATCTACATGCATGTAAGCATCGGTTTCCGGCTCAATTAACTTGGCTCCATTTCCGTCCCACTCGTGCTTAACACGGGCATAGACGTACAATCCATTGATCAATGCATTCAGACCGTTTTCATCGTTATAGTAATTCTGCGTAAGGCTAGACACCTGTTTCTCGGTCAGGAATTTCTTACACGAGACAAGGGAACTAAAAAAGAATAGTTGTAGTACAAAAACAGGAATCAAATAATATTTTCTTATGCTGAGTTTCATAATCTAATGTTTAAAGTGGTACTATTTTAAAAACCTGCTCGTATTCCAAATACAAAACTTTGAGGCAGAATGGTATTGCTGTTGGTGCCGCCCAAAGGACCTGTGTTCGAAGAAGCAATACTCCAGTTGGTATCGTCGTCAGGATTGATTCCATACTTCACAACACCCGGTCCGAAGATCCATGGATTCACGACCTGGAAGTTCAGTACGATATCGTTCATGTGAATAGCGCTTGTCCATTTCTTCGGCATCGTGTAGGAAAGCGAAATGTTCTTAACAACGCCGAATGAACCATCATCATACTGCATGGCTGATGTAATGTTTTCAACATTCCCTGAATTAGGCATCGGCCATCTGCCTGATTGGTTAGCGAATGACCACACGTTGTTCTCAACACGACCATTTGGATTCACACCACCGTAAGAGTTTGGATAACCACCAAAATACATCTGGCCCCAACGGAAATAAATAAAGGAACTTAACTGCCAGTTGCCATACTTAAATGTATTCGTGATACCTCCTGTCCATTTTGGCCTTGGTGAGCCTAGCACAACATAGTCACTTGCATTGATCTTGTAATCGCCATTTTGGTCGACCACTCTTACGACACCTGGATAGAACTTGTGACCATTGGCATTGAACTTGGCCATCTCGGCAATGTCTTTATCGGAGTTAGTCCAAATGCCGGCACTTTGATATTGATAGAATACCTGGAGTGGCTGGCCAATAAACCATCCATTGGCAATATCATTTTGTTTCCCGTTTACTAATTCAATAATAGCCTCCTTGTTTCTTGACCAGTTGATATCAGTGTTCCAGGAGAATTTTCCTCTTTGAATGTTAAGAGTAGAAAGGGTGATCTCTATACCCTTGTTTTCTGTTTTGCCCACGTTCTGGTATTTCTGAACATAACCGGAAACAGCAGGAAGTGTTCTTGGCAAGATCAGATCGGAGGTGTTTTGCTTATATAGTTCCACCGAACCCGAAATACGGTTTTGGAGGAAACCGAAATCGAGACCGATATTGGTTTCAGCTGTTTTCTCCCACTTCAGGTCAGGGTTCTGTACTAATTGTGGGAGGTAACCAATTGCTGCAGCAGAGCCAAACACATAAGGATTACGGCTCAACGGGCCAGAAGAAGTATAAGGGTTCACAGAGGAATTACCAACAACACCATATCCAATTCGGGGCTTCAGTTCACTGATCCACGCAAAGCCCTGCATAAACTTCTCTTGCTGCAGCTTCCAGGCAAAGGCAAAGGATGGGAAGAAATCCCATTTGTGTTCGGGAGCTAACACTGATGCTCCATCATATCTACCGGTCGCTGTAAACAGGTATTTGTTATTAAGGTCGTAGTTCAAACGGCCCATGAAGGAAGAAAGTGTGTTTTCCGTGAAGCTCGATCCATAGGAAGGATTCCCTGTTGTATTAGAAGCGAGGTCATACCATAGGCTGGGCGGTACAGTGGTTCCCGAAACGCCAACTCCGAGGCTTTCTCTCCTGGCTTTTTGCGAGGATTGCAACAAGGTGACTCCTATCTTATGTATTCGGGCAAAGGTCTTGTCGAAGTTGAGGATGTTTTCAACCACCCACGAGAAGTTGTCGTCTACATTAAAGCTTGCTGTGTTTGGCCTGTTGGTAAGGTGGTTGGTTGCGTTGGGTCCGGTCCACGCCCCTAACCGGTAGCGACGATACTGAACACCAAAGTTCAGGCGGTATTTCAACCAGGGGATGAATTTAATATCTGAACAGATGTTGCTAAGGA
>DATDNL010000704.1:0-6740 GCA_036518315.1 Flavisolibacter sp.
ATGGCTTTCGATCACAAGGTCATCCTAGACATCTGTCTCATGCGCCTGCGGGAAAAAGTTATGGAGCACCCCATCGTGTTCAATCTTTTGCCGGAGAAATTTTCTCTAAGGGAATTGCAGGACCTCTACGAGGCCATACTCGGTGTAGATTTAGACCGCAGGAATTTCAGGAAGAGAATAACCCTCAAGAACTGGTTGGTAGACTTAAATGAAATGGAGGAGGATGTCCCACATAGGCCGGGCAAGTTGTATAAACTCCGAAACCAGCTAAAGACTAATGGTAAAACATTAAGAGCCAGGCAACAAAAGTTAATGGTTTAGGCAACTAAACGTTTATGACTCTTGTCATTTATTGGGAAAAAACCAAAGAATATTTTTGGATGAGTTGAAAAATCACTTAACATTGTGTCCCTAATACACATTACTGCTTTAAACTTCTTTTAAATAAATTTTTGAATTGCTTATGAATATGGGAAAACTGCTCTACTCGATCGGAGTGCCTGTGCTCCTACTTATCTCCTTCGCCAGCTTCGCCCAGGACAAAGTCATCACAGGACGAGTTACAGATTCAATTGGCAATGGTATCGCCAACGTGTCGGTTACAGTAAAGGAAGCACCTTCAAGAGGTACTACCACGGCTGCGGATGGACGCTATTCGCTTTCTGTACCTGCCAATGCAACAAGGTTGGTGTTCAGTTCCGTAGGTTATGCCTACCGGGAAGCACCGATTAGCGGCAACTCGGTTAACGTTAGGTTAACCGGAACTACCTCCGATTTGAATACGGTAGTAGTTATCGGTTATGGTACTGCCAGGAAGAGAGATCTTACAGGATCGGTGGTAAACGTGACCGCGAAAGATTTCCAGAAAGGCGCTATCGTGACGCCGGAACAATTGATTGCCGGTAAGGTTGCCGGTGTATCAATTACTCCAAACAGTGGAGCCCCGGGATCAGGAAGCACGATCAGGATTCGTGGTGGTTCTTCACTGAACGCAAGCAACGATCCATTGATTGTTATTGACGGCATGCCTCTGTCGAATTCAGGAGTGGGAGGTGTCGCCAATCCTTTAGCATTGTTGAATCCGAATGATATTGCGTCTTTTACCGTATTGAAAGATGCTTCTGCCACTGCTATCTACGGTAGCCGTGCTTCTAACGGTGTGATCCTGATCACTACAAAGAAAGGACAAAGTGGTAAACCAAGATTCAGTTTCACTACACAGGAATTCGCAGGGGTTTTGCAAAAGGAATTCCCGGTACTTAATGCACAGCAATTCCGCGACCTTGTGAATGCTCATGGTAGCACAGCTCAAAAAGCTTTGATGGGCGGCGCCAGCACTGACTGGCAAAAGGAAATTTATCAAACAGCCATTAGCAGTGACAATAACTTAAGTGTTACCGGCTCGCTGAAGGATCTGCCTTACAGGTTGTCTGCGGGATATTTGCATCAAACAGGTATTTTGAAGACCGGTTATCTTGACCGTATCAGCACGAGCCTGAACCTGAATCCAAACCTGCTTGACAATCACCTGAAGGTTGATTTCAACGTAAGAGGAACTTTCTCTAAAAGCCGTTTTGCCAACCAGGACGCTGTATGGGGAGCCAACCAATTTGATCCTACGCAACCGGTATATTCAAAGAGCAACCGTTATGGCGGCTACTGGGAAAGACTGGATCCGGCTACGCCTTCAGGGCTGACTTCTCTTTCGCCGAAAAACCCTGTTGGACTGCTGAACCAGAAACATGACATTGGACACGCAAACAGGTTAATCACCAATATTGCTCTTGATTACAAACTTCATTTCCTGCCTGACCTGCATGCTGTAGTGAATGGCGGTTATGATTATCAGAAAGGATATGGCGACGTTAATTGGGATGATAGTGCGGCATCCGTTTACAAATCATTCACCTCGCCATATGATAACTCAGTTCACAGCGGTTACAGAAACCACTATGAAGATGATATCAATAACTGGTTCAGCAATTTCTACCTGAACTACACGAAAAACCTGGATGCCAGGAACAAGATTGAGGTTATGGCTGGTTATGAATACCAGGATTACCTGACCACCCACCACTACTTCAATACATATGCGGGTGATACTGCCATAAGAAATATTCCGCAGTATAAGATTGACAAACCCGAATACCGTATTCAATCTTTATTAGGTCGATTGAATTACTCTTATAATAACTTCTTGTTTTTAACCGGTACATTCCGGAGGGATGGTTCTTCACGATTTGCACCGGCGTATCGTTGGGCGAATTTCCCATCAGGAGCTTTAGCTATAAGCCTGGATCAACTTGGAGGGCTTAAGGGGTCTAAAGACCTCAGTAACCTGAAGCTGAGAATTGGCTATGGTATTACAGGTCAGCAGGAAGGTATTGGTCTTTATGACTACATTTCTTATTATGACCTCAGTAACGATAAAGGAAGGTACCAGCTTGGAAATACCTACTACCAGATGTACAGACCTGGTGGATACTATGCCAACAGGAAGTGGGAGCAAACGGCCACCACTAATATTGGCGTTGACTGGGGCTTCTTCAACAACCGTTTGACCGGTACCATAGAGTTATATAAGAAAGAGACCAAGGATTTGTTGAACCAGATCACTCAGCCTGCGTTTACCAACTTTAGCAACACTATTGTTGCCAACGTCGGAACGATGGAAAACAAGGGTGTGGAATTTACGCTTGGTGTTACGCCGATCAAGAACAGAGATCTTGTTTGGGACTTCTCGTTCAATGCTACTTACAATGAAAACAAGATCACTAAGCTCGACATCAACGACATACCAAACTATGTGAACCAGATCGCCGGTATCGGTGGTAATGGCGGTGTCATAGCAAATGCGGTTGGCTACGCAAGGGGAACCTTCTTCGTGTTCAAACAGATTTACGACAGGCAGACGGATAAACCAATTGAGAACCTTTATGAAGATGTAAACAGGGATGGTATTATTAACACGAGCGATTTAATCCTGTTCAAATCAAGCATTCCTAAATGGTTCTTCGGTTTCAGCACGAACGTGAACTATAAGAAATGGACTGCATCGCTTACTATGCGTTCCAATCTTGGTAACTATGTGTTCAACAACGTGGCTACTAATGGAGCCTATAATAAGTTCCTGTTCTCTTCTTACCTCGCTAATCAAAGCTCAGATGTCCTGAACACGAATTTCGAAGGTGTAGGTAACTTCTACCAGTCGAATTACTATGTTCAGAATGCATCCTTCCTGAAGATGGATAACATCAACATAGGTTATAACATGGGAAGGGTAAGTAAGACTGTGAACCTGCGTCTTAATGCCGGTGTGCAAAATGTGTTCACTGTAACGAAGTACAAAGGAATAGATCCTGAAATCAGCGATGGTATCGACAACAATGGGTACCCGAGGCCAAGAACATTTACCATTGGGGCTGGACTTGATTTCTAATTCTATTCATCTCAACAAACGAATTATATGAAACAAAATATTTTCATCGTGATTTCAGCTTCAGTGGTCGCCGCACTGAGCTTTACATCCTGCAAGAAAACGCTGGATTTAAAACCAACCAACGGTGTGACTGTGGACGTTGCTTATAGCACTCCGCAGGGATATAAAGAAGGTTTTGCAAAAGTATATGGCGCCTTCGCATTGACCGGCAACCAGGGTCCTGCCGGCAAGCCGGACATCAGTACAACGGTTATCGATGAGGGTAACTCGGATTTTCTACGCATGTTCTGGAATGTGCAGGAACTGAGCACCGGAGAAGCAATTGACAATGCTTCATGGAATGGTAATACTGACGCCGGTTTGCACGATTTCCATAACATGAACTGGTCAGCCAGCAACCCAATGCTCGAAGGTTTGTATGTCCGTTCGGCTTACCAGATCCTGTTGGCGAATGAGTTCATGAGGCAAGCATCTGATGCAAACCTTGCAAAAAGAGGAATTTCCGGAACCGATGCTTCCACTATCAAATCTTATATTCCTGAGGTCCGTTTCCTGAGGGCTTACCAGTATTGGGTGCTAATGGACTGTTTCGGTAATCCTTCATTCGCCACGGAGAACGACGCCATTGGTGCGTCCATGCCGCCACAAATCAAACGCGACTCCTTGTTCAGATACATTGAGGGACAGCTTAAAGACATTGAGAATACGCTGCCTGCTCCAAGAACAAATGAATATGGAAGGGCTGACAGGGCTGCTGCCTGGGCATTGCTAGCAAGAATGTACCTGAATGCCGAGGTGTACACTGGGCAAAAGCGTTATAACGATGCGGTGACCTATGCCAAGAAAGTAATTGATGCAGGATACAGTTTGGAGACAAATTACAACTGGTTATTCCTGAACGATAATTACAAGTGCACCAATGAATTCATCTTTACCATCAATTATGATGGTCAAAAATCACAGAACTATGGTGGTACTAACTATATCGTTTGGGCCGGATCAGCCTCCGATATTGGCGTGAGCAGAGTGGGTGTTTCAGGATGGGCTGGTAACCGCACGACGAAGAATCTTCCAAATCTATTCCCTGATTATACAGGTACTGCCGACAAGCGTGCTAACTTTTTCACTACAGGTCGCAATATTGAAATTGTTGACAGGGTGGCTGACGGATTTGCCGTCACGAAATTTAAAAATCTGAACAGGGATGGCTCGCTTGGTTATCAACAGCAAGACCTGGGAGTAGGTATCGATATGCCTTTGTTCAGATTGGGAGAAATTTACCTGATCTATGCTGAAGCAGTATTGCGCGGCGCCACGAACGGTGACGCTGCTACCGCTCTTGGATATGTGAATGCTCTTCGCACAAGAGCAGGTGTCACACCAAACCTTACTCCATCGCAGCTGACACTTGACTTTATTCTTGATGAAAGAGGAAGAGAGCTGTATTGGGAAGCCCATCGTCGAACAGACCTGATACGCTTTAACAAGTTTACGTCAGACAGTTACCTCTGGCCATGGAAAGGCGGTGTTCCAAACGGAAGAGGAGTGGAGTCCTTCCGCAACCTTTACCCCCTGCCTGCTCCGGAAGTTAGTGCCAACAAGAACTTAATTCAAAACCCAGGTTATTAATATGCAATTGCTTCATATGAAAAATAGATTATCAATCCTGCTTTCTTCCTTTTTGTTGCTACTGCTGTTTTCATGCAAGAAGGAAGAGACGAAACTTTACTATGAAGGTGGAACCAAGCCGGCGCTGACCGCGTCCACCACTAATGTTACACTGGAGCCGGGACTGGAGGCGAATACAGCTATTGCTTTGAATTGGACCAATCCAGAGTACCAGTTTAGTAACGGTAGCAACTCTCAAGACGTCACTTACACACTCGAACTGGATACAGCAGGTGCCAACTTTGGCAGCAGTAAAAAATACACCACGGTTATATCGAAGGAGCTTTCGAAAAGCTTTACAGTTGCTCAGTTAAATGATATCCTTGGTAACACGATGCTGCTGCAGTTGACTCCAAGGCGTCTTTATAACATGCAAATGCGAATCATTTCCAGCATTGGCACAGGTGCAAAATTGTACTCTAATGTTATCTCCTTTACAACCACTCCTTTTTCTCCTCCACCTAAAGTGGCTCCGCCAACAAACGGAACGCTTTGGGCAACTGGCGATGCATTTCCTTCAGGCTGGCAGAATCCTTTGGCTTCACCGAACGATGCCAACCAGAAGTTTACCAAGGTATCGAATACTTTGTATGAACTGACGGTAACCTTGCCAGGTGGTGGTGGCTACAAGTTGATTCAAATAAATGGCGATTGGGGCACTCAATACCATATGACTACTGGTACCTGGGACGGAGGTTCATTTGAAAAGAAAGATTCTGACCCTCAATTCCCTGGCCCTCCTGGTCCGGGCAATTATAAGATAACCGTAAACTTCCAAACCGGAACTTATTCCGTAGTTAAACTATAACACTAACCTGGTTTTTATGAGAATACTATTCAATACATTAATATTCACCATGGGACTGGGCTTCTTGATCAGCTCCTGTGATAAGATAGACACCGTTGCCCAGCATCCCAAGGGAACAACTCCTGACCTCGGGGTGAATTCGGTAACTCTTGCACCGACTGTCGCCGATTCCAACAATAAGGTTTTGATTTTGACATGGACCGACCCGAAATATGCGACCGATTCAAACCACATAAAGTTTATCGTGGAGATCGACAGCGCCGGCAGGAATTTTTCAAAAGCAACAACTAAGATTGTGAGAAAGTCGGATACGACTTCGTTTACGGGAAGAGATTTGAATGCTATCCTGTTGAACTATGGATACACTTTGGGTAAGCCTGTGAAATTGGACGTAAGGGTGAAATCATCCTACGAGAACAACAATGAGATATATAATTCAAACGTGGTAACGCTGTCTGTCACACCTTATGCCGATCCGGCCAAATTGGTGACAGAGAAAACAACCGTTACAGGTACTTTGGCGACAGGAGGCCAGCACTCAAACACGTTTACATGGTCACCTGCTTTCCAGAGCTATAGTGGCACTGTAACTTATGTCCTCGAGTATGATTCTGCCGGCAAGAACTTCGTCGCTCCCCAGCAGATCCCTAACTATGGTGGCGCGTCTGTTTACAGCGCATCCCTGACCCAATCCGACATGAACAACACCGCTATCAACTCCGGAATACCTATGGATAGTAAGACTGGTAAAGTTGAATACCGGGTAAAAGCGACGACCGCTGGTGGCGCTGTGGCTTATTCAAACGTTGTTAATGTTACGATTAC
>DATDNL010000705.1:0-3251 GCA_036518315.1 Flavisolibacter sp.
TTCGTTCACTGCCCACTGCCTAAGGTTGTGCACCTGTACCTGCAACAAGCCCTTGGTTTGGGCTCTTTTCATGATAGAGTGAGCGAGGGGACTTTCGAGCAACTCGGGCAATACACTGATGACGTCAATTCGCATGGGACAAAGATAAAGTTTGGAGTTTCGGGTTGGTTGATTAGGTTGAATGATTTGATTAGGTTGAATAGGAGGGTCGTTTACCGAGGGTTTTCGAGGTTCGATGTTTGAGGTCGGGGTCGTTGCGGGTCGTGGAGATTACGTGGAGTGGGAGTTTGAAGTTTTGATTGAATGTTTTATGAACAATTTTCAATGGCCAATATTCAAAGGGATGGGAAGAATAGTAGATTATAGATTCTAAGGATTGGTTAGGTATTGGTACTGAGAAAGTTGAGGTTGGGGAAAGGTGGGGGAAAATCTCAGCAGTTGGTTGAAGCAAGTGCCGGGAGGGATTTGATTTAATTTACTGTGATGGACTTCGATGAAAAGTATTTAAAGCGCAATCGAGCCGCTTGTACAAAAGTTTTTCTAAAACCCGTCAATGCGCATAAATAATCAACCCTCCGGGAACGGTCTTTGTTGTAAATAATAAGCAAACAGGTGGATTATGGATATGAACTGGGGTGATATGGATGTGGATGCGCTGAGGGAGGTCTACGACAAAGAATCGGCGAAACTAAAGACTTCTCTATTGAGCGGTTCATCATGGGACGACATGAAAGACCAAAGAAAGACGGTGACAGAACTAGCTATTGCTCTTCACAAGAAAATGCATACTACAAGTAATCCTGCGGAGTCGGTGGACAGGAGTGAGAAAAGAATCAACAGGTAAGCTATTTACAGAAATTCAACAACCTATCTAAGGCGGTGCTTAGCGTGCTAAAAGTCGGGGGCTTCGTGACCATTTCGGTATTGTATTTTTTACAATAAAGCTTGTCGATTTCGCTTTCAGAGGTCGTGAAGATCACCGTTGGGATATGCTTATACTCTTCCTTTGATTTTAAAATAGAAAGTGTTTGTTTGCCGTCGAGAACGGGCATGTTAATGTCGAGGATGATAAGGCAAGGGGGATTGGCGGTGTCCTTCTCCAAGTATTCGAGCGCTTCTTTGCCATTGTGAACTTCTATAATCTGGAAGTCGGTGTTTTTCTTCGCAAGTATGTCGCGTATCATCTGGAGATCATCGTAATCATCATCGGCCCACAGAATTGTGTTTTTCGACATAGGTTGAGTTTAACAGTATTCTCCAGCAGAAGGCGGTTAGCGAGGGTGCAAAATTAAAAAACGGGCAGGGCATAACAGGCTGTATTAGGCAAGCGGGAGAATATTGACGTTGAACACTGTTATAAACCCTTCCAGTTTTTAATAGTGCCTTGTGCAAGAAGAATTTAACACAATCAAGAGGCGCCTCCGCGATAGGAACTTTTTACCGGGCATTTTTTTTAAGATTTTTCTTGCAAAGAGTGTTCGGCGCATGGAATTTGAGGCAAACCGGCAGAGGGAACAGAATTATGAGGATGTCTGAATTCGAGTTGGTTTCTGCAAGAAAGCAAATTGAAACTCTTTACCTGCAAGGTATTTATGTTGGCAAATGCAAAACCGGCAGGTATGTCAAGTTGTTGTTTCAACTGGAAAGTTTTTATGTAGAGATCGTTTATTTGTCGTATCGCCTGGCAATACAGAAGATCCGTTGTAGTGATTCCACTACAATACTGGATGAATATCTTGAACAAATAGAGATTGAATATTTGGTTGGGTGACAGGCTTTGCAATACATTTGCCTTCATCCTCTATGCTTAACACCACCAAACTAAAGAACATCGTATTCTATGCAGACGATGATACCGACGACCTGGAACTTGTACAGGATGCTTTCAGCAGGTACACGAATAATGTGGAAGTAGTAACGGCAAAAGACGGAGTGCAGGCGCTCTCCTATTTAAAGACAATTGATCATTACACTCCCGCTCCCTGTCTCATAATCCTGGATATCAACATGCCGATGCTTAGTGGAAGAGATGTGTTGAAGAAAATAAAGGAAATGCCGGCTCTTGCCTCTGTCCCTGTCGTTCTGTTCACCACTTCGTCATCGAACCTGGACAAGGAATTTGCAAAGAAGTATGATGCGGGGTTCATTACAAAGCCGCTGGATATTTCTCAGATGCAAATGATAACTGAGCTTTTTGTTGAGCATTGTAGTGATGAAATAAAAAACAATATTCGTAAGAGGTTGCAATAGCAATTATTCTTCTTCTCCAAAGAAATCGTCGATCTCTCTTCTTTGTTTTTTTGTCGGACGCCCGATCTTGCTTTTACGTTTCCCGGTGTGAAATGATGCTGCCTGGAATTGCATATGGTCAACTTCTTCGTTGGGGGTGAGATCAAGATAGTATTTGACGGCTTCAGGATAGGCTACCCGACTATGCAATAAGCCTGTCACTTTTATGATCCATTTTTTAGCTTCTGTCTTTACTTCATACTCGTCGCCCACCGCCACATTCTTCGAGGCTTTTACCAGTGTGCCGTTCTGACGCACCTTACCCGTGTCGCAAGCTGCGGCGGCCATGGTACGCGTCTTAAACAGCCGTATTGACCACAGGTATTTGTCAATCCTAAGTTTATCCTTTTCTGACATCAGGAGGCAAAATTATTTTTTTATTTTAGAGTAAAGATCATACCATGAAACTGCTGCTGTTTCTTGTTTGGAATTTAATCTGTACGGGAGCTTTTGCACAAGTTCCCAACCAAAGAAATCAATGGACAATACCGTCACCTGACAGCATGCGCAATTTTAAAGGAAATAACAATGAGCAGTTGAGAAAGCAGTTCGAGGAATATTTTGAAAGAAAAAAGATCGAAAATCAACTGATGGCTGATAAGCAAGGTAATATTGTGCGCTTGCCGCAAGACCACATGCCATGCGTAGTCCCCGATAGTGCTACTGCTGCATTGATACCAAATGCATGGAGTGCAGTAGCCATACCCTTCCAATCGCAACATCAGCCGATCCCTAATCCTGCATTGCCACCACCGTCTTCCAGGAGTCATGAGCATGGCGATAGTGTACCTGCACCATCAAAATAGAAGGTTAAACCCGTTGGGATTTTTCTTTTTCCATTTTGTTGAGTATGTCTTCATAAATCAGCTTTCGGACCTCGTGTTCAGTTTTGCGGGCTTGGTAAAATAGAGAAAAATTAAAGGCCATCACGTACAGCATCATTGCAAATAATGAAGTCGCGA
>DATDNL010000706.1:0-3754 GCA_036518315.1 Flavisolibacter sp.
CGACCTTTCGATTTAAGAAGCACGGGAAGCTGCCCGGACCTGTTTTCTGTATTACCTGATCAGGGTGACTGTTCCCTTTCTAATAATATCTCCACACATGGTTGTTGCGCTTAGCTGGTAAATGAAGACATCAGACTGCAAAGTCTTTCCTTTATTTGTTCCATCCCAGCATTGCGAAGGGTTGGTTGTGTAGAAGACCCTGTTTCCCCAGCGGTCGTAAACTGATAGTTTAAGATTTGATATCTGTCCAAGAAACTTAACTCCAAAGCAATCGTTCTTTCCGTCGCCATTCGGTGTGAAGGCATTGGGTATTTGGATGCCATTCTTTGCCAGGTCGGCAGATACATAGACAGTTATAGTGTCTTCTGCGGTACAGCCCCTGGATGTCGTTACAGCAACCTTGTATGTTGTAGTCGTTGCCGGACTGGCGACAGGGTTTGAAACGTTGGGGTTACTTAAACTTTCTGCAGGCGTCCATACATACCTGGCTCCGCCCGATGCGGTTAGTTTGCTAATGCCCAGGGTGCAGTTGACATCATTTGATTTGCTCAATTCGATCGTGGGAGGGGGGGCAGCGCTAAGTGTTAAGTGGGTAATGATACTGTCGCAGCCAATATCCGTTCGAAGTGTATCAATATAAAAGCCCGGCGTATTGACCACCGCCCCTGATGGAAGTCTATAAGATTCGGCGGGACAGATAAATCGCTCAAGTGATTGAGTAACTGCCGTTGTAACGTGGACGTATGCATTGCTGATAATACTATCACATCCTGCTACATACCGTACGGTATCGCTGTAGACGCCGGTGGCAGACACTCTTTGACCCCAGGGTAAAGTAATCACGTCGCCATTGCAGATGACTATAGAACTGTCCCTGGCCGTCACAGGCCTGATGGAAAGATTAATGGTTCGTACCAGGCTATCGCAGCCGGTGACCTTGTATTTGATAGTATCCTTGTAGATACCCGGAGTCGATACCGCAATTCCGCCCGGCAGCAGGTAGCTTTCACCTTTACAAATAAAAACGTCTTTGTTGAGGAAGACCGGTGACTGGACTACCAGGTGCAATAGCGTAACCAGGCTATCGCAGCCGAAAGCATAGCGTGCAGTATCCTTATAGTCGCCTGCACTCGTCAGTTTACTTCCGGAAGGCAGGGTGTAAGACTGCCCTTCGCAGATGGTAGCAGTAACCCGGTTCACCGTTGCCGGTGGAACAACTACAACGGTGAACACGTTTGAACTCACCCTGCAGTTACTCACTTGTATATTACCGAGTGCACTTACCAACATGCGGTATTTGTATTTTCCCGGAGGTTGAACAGGCACCGTGTACGAAGTTGAAGTTGCTCCCGCCAGATTTGACCAGGGTCCGTTGTTAGTACTCACCTGCCATTGGTATTCGTCGGAAACATAACAGCTTTCCACAGTGGCAGAGAGAGGAATCGATGAACCGCAAACGTTAATCGAATCGCCTGCAACAGACGCGGCTATAAAGGTTAGTGGTCCAGCGGGCCTGAATTGTATATCATCGAGGCCGATGTCATTTCCATTGCCTCCCGGTGCATTATTACGCATGCGGATCACTACTGAAGTGATCCCTATGGGGGTGGTGAAATACATTCCATATTGTTTCCATGTGGGTGTGCTTGTTGTGGGTATATCTCCTGAGTTATAGCTCTGTAAAACAGTACCGTCTGTTTTTTCTATACTGAATGTAATGTTAGGTGATATGCCCGCTCGATTCAGAACGTTAACCACCCAGGCGGAAAACTGGTAGGTTGTGCCACTACATAGGCCGTCGACCTGTTGAACGTAAAAATCACTTGGGGTGTACGATGCATTTATGAGCATATAATAGCCGTTGGCATCGCCGGTATGGTCGGTCACTGTGTGCCATGCATTGCTAAAACAGGCGGTTGAATAATTAGTAATGGTATAATAGCCATCGTTGGGGCACTGGTTGGCTACATATTGCATATTGGTGATCGTAGAAGCCAATGGAGCTCCAAAACTGACCCCGGCGGACGTTCCAGCGCCGAAGGTGAAGTTTACAATTGGGTCGCCGAGACTGCCGGTACAGGATTGAGTATTGAGTGTATGAAAGGTCTTGTCGCTTTGGGTGATTATACGGTTTCCTGGATTCGGTTGAGAAAAGCCGGAAATGTTTGTGCCCAACAGAAACACAATCAATACAAGTATCCTCTCAAGGCAGATAAGGCTCGATGTAGTCTTCTTTACAGGCACTCCGCTTTATTTACTTCAGTTAGTTATACTTAAACAGCCCCGAAAGATACATACTAAAACCTCAGTTCTTCCTGATAAACCTCAATGGTTGTTTTTAATCGGGCACCTTTGATTCCAATTACTGTAAACTATTTTATTGTTTCTTTGGCGAGGATGAAAAAAGCGCTGGTACAATTGAATGCTGCGGTGTTTCTATGGGGCTTTACAGGGGTTTTAGGAAGGGCCATCAGTCTTGACTCTATAATGCTGGTCTGGTGGCGGTTGCTCATTACAATGGTGTCGTTGTGGATACTTTACCTGGTCCTGGGAAAGCCGCGAAGAGTTCCGACACGGTCAGTTTTAACAATTGCTCTTATCGGGACCACGCAGGCATTACACTGGATATGTTTTTACGCGAGCATCAAGCTGGCAAATGTGACGATTGCGCTCACCTGTCTTTCCACTTCCGCTTTGATAGCTGCGTTATTGGAGCCCTTGGTGCTAAAGGAGAAAAAGTTTGATTTCTTTGAAATCTTATTAGGCCTGTTTGCGGTCGCCGGGATTTTGATCATTTACAACACGCACCTTAAGTTTTCTGCGGGCATTATCATAGGCCTGTTATCGGCCTTGCTTACGGTCATGGTTTCTGTTGCTAATAAGAAGATCATTGACAATTATCAGCCCGAGCACATCACCCTGTACCAATTAACCGGGGGCTTTGTGGGTACCAGCATTTTGCTTCCGCTTTTCCGTGTTTTATTTCATAACAGCTGGGCGGCGCCGACACCTTTGGATTGGCTTTGGCTGGTTCTTTTGAGCTGGGTATGCACCATCCTGACATTCTTCCTTTACATCAGGTCACTGAAAAAGATCTCCGCCTTTACCATGAATCTCACCCTGACCCTGGAACCGATTTATGGAATAATACTGGCGTTTGTTGTTTACCAGGAAAACAAATTTCTCAGCAGGTGGTTTTACCTTGGATTCGCGCTCATTATTCTTGCCGTGCTTTTTCATACCTGGAGATTGATCTATACTGCACGACGAAAGTCAGCTTAGCATTGAGTTCCTTCCCCTAATTTAGTTTTTTCAAGTCCAACAATATGAAGCGTTTCTTTTTTCTTCTTGTTTTTTCTCCACTGCTTGTTATTGCACAGAAGAAGCCACTGGATCATTCGGTTTATGATGGCTGGCAAAGCATTGGTGAAAGAATGATCTCGAACAATGGTAAGTGGGTGGTGTACACGGTGACTCCGCAGGAGGGTGATGCGGACCTTTTTATTCAGTCGGTCGATGGCAGCCATTATAAAAAGCAAATCCCCCGGGCGTATAACGCCGTTATCACAGAAGACAGCCGGTTCGCTATCTTCAAAATCAAGCCTACGTACAAGGAAACGCGTGAGGCCCGGATCAAGAAGAAGAAGCCAGAGGAAATGCCTAAGGATTCGATAGGCATTGTTGAATTAGGTAAAGACAGTGTTTTCAAAATGGCCAAAGTCCGGTCTTTCAAAACGCCGGAAAAAGCATACGG
>DATDNL010000707.1:0-2841 GCA_036518315.1 Flavisolibacter sp.
TACATTAAAGCTTGCTGTGTTTGGCCTGTTGGTAAGATGGTTGGTTGCATTTGGTCCTGTCCAGGCACCCAAACGGTAACGGCGATACTGAACACCAAAGTTCAGGCGGTATTTCAACCATGGCGTGAACTTAATATCGGAGTAAATGTTGCTAAGAATGGATGCCGCACGACGCTCGTTGATCACCTGGCCAATATCGATCAATGGATTCCATAGGTTAAGATTGCCACCTGGATTTTTTATCCATGCGCCTGCGGAGTCGGTAGGAACGGCATAAGGGAACTGTGAGGCGGCTCTTGAATACAGGTCTTTAGCACCGGTGTTGGAAGTGTTTGGCCCCAACACACCATAGTTTTGAATAGAGAGAGAGGAAATGGTGGAGGTTCCCAGTGTAAACCATTTCTTTGGACTTATTTCACCATTGAAGCTAAGATTGTACCGCTTATAATCCTGGTCTTTCTGAACACCGGTATTATTGAAGTAACCTAGTGAAATACCCATCTTAGATACGTCGGTCCCGGCGCTTACTGAGATCTGGTGGTTTTGTGTTATCCCCTGCCTCGTCACTGCATCTGTCCAATCGAACGAACGGATATTATTAGCATCATAAATTGGCACTTGTGCAGGCCAGCCCATTGCTTGTTCTGCAGCAGTAGTTGACCGCATTTTAGGAGTGACTCCGTAAACATCCCATTGGTAACCCATCCAAACAGATTGCAATGCTATCGGGTCAGATGCTAAACCCATTTTGTCCCTATCAAGGAAAGGATCGGGGTACCACATCGTGGCGGCATTGTTAAAATTGGTGTTGGTGGTGGTTTGATACTGGCGGCCATTCATTAAAGCCAGCCTCCAGCGATCTATGTACTCGCCGCCATTCATCCAATCGGTTAATGATTTGTATTGATCGAGTGAAACGGTTGCATTATAACTCAAGGTCATTCTTCCCTTCTGCCCTTTCTTGGTAGTGATCAGGACTACCCCATTAGCGGCACGAGAACCATAGATGGCCGTCGCAGAAGCGTCCTTCAATATTTCCATCGATGCAATATCATTAGGATTGATATCTGCCACAGAAAAGGAAGTAACCCCGAGTGAATTCACGACAGGAATTCCATCTACAACATACAAGGGATCATTTGATGCACCCAGGGAGCGATTGCCGCGAACACGAACTACGGGAAGTTCGCCCGGCTTGAAATTGGATGACACCTGTACACCGGCGGCCTTGCCCTGTAAAGCCTGTAATACGTTTTGTGTCGGCCGCTCCTGAATTTGTTCGGCAGTGATGCGCGACAGTGATCCCGTGACATCGCTCTTACGTTGCGTACCATAACCCACAACCACTACATCGTTTAGTGTGGTTGCAAGTGTCGCCATGGAAACACGCACTTCCGATTGACCGGTAAGTGTTATTTCCTGCTGACGGAAACCCACCGAGGACAGGACTAAAACGGAACTTGTTGATGGTGCCATTATAGAAAACGTCCCATCCCTTTTTGTGAGGGTAATGTTTTTTGTGCCTTGCACCTGCACCGTCACCCCTTCCAACGGCTTGTTTGCTTCATCGGTTACTTTGCCGGTTATGGTAACATTGTTTTGGGAAAACGAAAGGACTGACAATAACAGCAGGACCATAGTTAGGACTCCCTGCAGGCAAGCAATCTTTTTTATCATAATAGCAGCTTTAATAAGCCTAAGGTATTATACCTGAAAAGGCGGATCGTCCTGAGCCATCCTGAAAAAAGAGCTGCTTTTTTCCTAATATAAAACACAGCAGAGCCTGGCACTTTCTACGAAGTGTGCATGCAATGGATTGATTTATCTTGCCAACAGTTTTACTACCGGTTCTATCAATTTTCGTGAACCTATTGCATCGAGGTGCAAACCATCAAGGGTCATGGTTTCAATATCGAGACCAGGCGTTTTGTACCCATTGACAAAGAGGCAATGATTTTGCTTTGCAATTCTTTTGAATGATTCACTCATATCGCGTACTCTTTTATTCCCTCCCTTATATTTTTCAGTTGCTTCGGCCTTAGATCCATAAGGAGGCGGAGAGATGATCACGATCTTTGCTTTGTTGATGGTCGTATAAGGACAAGTCTTTATTTTCTGTACCAGCTGCTCAAGATTAGAGGGAACTTCTTTCTGCCGGTCGGCAAATACAGCCTTGCCGTCGTTGGTACCTAGTTCAAGAATTACAAAATCAAAGGGCCGGTCTTTCGTTAAGTCCGCAGCTTTCTTCAAATTCTGATCAATTACGTAGAGAGAGTTCAAGCTACTGTCACCAAGATTGAGGAAGCCAATTGTTCTCCCTGATTTACTGATGTTAAACACCTGTGCATTCGGTAAGGCTATTTTCAGTTGTTCCGGCCAACTATAGGGGAAGGTGCCGTTGCTATCACCAAGGGTCAGGATGTTCAACGCTTTATGAGACATAGACTTCGTTTGTGCAAAGAGCAGAGCAGGAAAACATAGTAATACCAGCAAGTATTTCGTTTTATTCATCAACGCGAATTTATGCCCTTGGTAAACAAGTTTGTTCAGGCAGTTAAGGAACACCCGCTACACTGATCTCATCGATCCAGGGGAATTCAATCGAAAACTCCGGGCGAACACATTGCCCGATCAACCATTCCCCTCCGGAGTTTCCGACATCTTTTCATCCGGACTTCAATCCAAAGGACTATAATATCTCTTCGAACGCTCCCCCCTGTTCAGCTTTCCCTCATCAAAAAGAAAATAGCTAAATAGCACATGTTGGTCCCAATATAGGTGACGGTTACCGAAAGAATAGGATGTCCCATAGATGTCCCATAGATGTCCCGTAGATGTCCC
>DATDNL010000708.1:0-3375 GCA_036518315.1 Flavisolibacter sp.
AATGGTTGGAGAACCGCTATTTGCAGCTTAGTGAAGAGTTCAAACACAAAGAATTGAAACGCCCTCCTCACTGGGGTGGATATTTGGTGACACCGGTTATTGCGGAGTTCTGGCAGGGACGTCCCAGCCGCCTGCACGATCGCATTCAGTATACACTCGAAAATGATGGCACCTGGACCATCGAGAGATTATCTCCATAAAATGTTCAATGCCCAATGTTCAAAGGACAAAGTTCATCTAATGAACATTGAAAATTGACTATTGAACATTGAGCATTACGTTTAGCTTTCCTTCTTTGCAGGTACGTTCCCGGTGATCTTCTTTTTACTGGCAGGTCTTGACTTGCCAAAAGAACCTTTGAACGTTTTACCCTTTTTTGTTTTTTTATCGCCTCTTCCCATAGTATTTTTTTGTTGCACAAATGTCGCTAAAAATAAAATCCCGCCTAGGGCGGGATCAAAAAAGTTTCAACAGCAATTAGAGTTTTGCTGAAAGTTCTTTACCAGCTTTGAAGCGGGCAACTTTCCTGGCTTTGATTTTGATTACTTCGCCAGTTTGAGGGTTACGGCCATTGCGGGCAGCACGTTTAGAAACAGAGAAAGTTCCGAAACCTACTAAAGTAACTTTACCACCGCCTTTCAGAGTTTTGGTAACTGCTTCTACGAAAGAATCCAAAGCAGCGTTAGCTTGTGTCTTGGTAACACCAGCATCGTCAGCGATCTTGTTGATAAGTTCAGCTTTGTTCATAGTTGATTATTTAAAAAAGTTTGAGAAGGGCAAATTTAGATGCTTTTTGATGGCAGCAAAATAATTTTCGTCCAAATAAAAAAATACACCAAGCGCTAAAAACCGCATCCCGTAAGGGTTTCAGGCCATAGCCCATCTTCCGATGTTGTGGATAATTTTAAGTAACCTTCTGAAACCCTTGACACATAAGCATTTCAGACCGCTCGCCTTGAAACACAGGCAGGGTAAAGCTTTCAAAAGAATATACAATAAATAAACTAAGTGGAAACCTTTTAAGAATTTAATTATTCACTTATTTCACAACCTCCATTACACTTCCAAAAGAAATAAACCGGTCACTCCACTTCTCAAACGAACGCTTGCTCATTTGTGAAGCAAATAGCTCTATATACCGGTTATAATCTGCTTTCGATTCTGCACTGTATTGAATCGCAAAGGTGGGACCCTCACTGTCATCAACATCCAGCAACCGGACGACCTTGTAGCCATCAAAGCATTTCGTCTTCATCACTTCCGGAATATGCTCATCCAACATCCATTGCAACCACGCGTCGGCAATACCCGGCTCAACCTTCGTGGTCACATTATAGATAATACCCCCCGTCCCTTTCGGGAAAGAACCTCGATCATGATTATCCTTGTCCATCTCATTCATAAAACACAAAAAAACAAATTAAAATCAAACACATTCTCCATCTTAAACTAACTGCTATGAAGACATCCCGAAACAAAAGTAGCCTCTCCAACCTAAGTCCCCCCTTTAGGGGGACAGGGGGAGTTCTATCTCCACATACACCGGGCAGTGATCACTGTGTTTCACATCCGGGTAGATTTCCGCGTCCTTCAAACACGTCTTCAGTGGCTCAGTGACCGATATATAATCAATCCTCCAGCCCTTGTTATTCAACCGGACACTTGGGAAACGCTGACTCCACCAACTGTACCTGTGCGGCTCTGGGTGAAATTCCCTGAAGCTGTCTATCCATCCATTTTTATAAAACTTGTCCATCCATGCTCTTTCGTCGGGCAGAAACCCTGAAGTGTTTTTGTTACCTGCCGGGTTATGAATGTCGATCTCTTTATGGGCAATATTATAGTCCCCGCAAAGAACAATATTCGGATGCTTTTTTCTCAACCCTTGCACGTACTTGAAAAATTCATCCAGCCATTGATACTTGTACTGTTGCCTCTCATCACCCGTAGTTCCGGATGGGAAATACGCATTGATCAACCTTAACTTCCCAAAATCCAGTTGTATCACCCTTCCTTCGTCGTCACTCACTTTGTGTCCTGTGCCGCATTCAACCTTATCGGGGTGTATTTTGGTGAAAACAGTCACGCCACTATAACCTTTCTTCTGCGCACAAAACCAATGGTCATGATAGCCAAGGTCATTGAACAGTTTCGACTCAATATCGCTCTGCTGCGCTTTGTTCTCTTGAATGCAAATCACGTCTGCAGGGTGTGTTTTCAGCCATTCCAAAAAACCTTTCTTAATAGCGGCCCTGATGCCGTTAACATTATAGCTGATGATTTTCATTAGACAAATGTAAACGGCAAAACACATTGTTTTATCCCGCTCCGTTCCCTTTAACATGGCAGTCCTTGCTGCACCGGTCACCGGTGCGATAAAAATCATAAGCCAAATTGCGATTCTGTTCTACATTTAATTTTGTTTGCTATGGCTAAGCGAAGGAAGAACCCAAAGATCAATCCCATCATCCCGCCGAAAGAACACGTCTATCTCGATGGTCCAAAGAGCAGGGGCTACGAGTTGAACTTTGCATGGCGGGTGCTCAAACAATTCATCATGGGCTTCCGCACCCTTCATTTCGTCGGGCCTTGCATCACCGTTTTTGGTTCTGCCCGTTTCAAAGAAGATAACCAATATTACCAGGCAGCAAGAGAATTCGGTAAGCGCATCGCCCGACTCGGCTTCACCACGATGACTGGCGGCGGCCCTGGTATCATGGAAGCGGCCAACCGCGGAGCCTATGAAAGCGGCGGCAGGTCCGTCGGCTGCAACATCCAGTTACCCTTCGAACAAATTGGCAACAGGTACGTACAAACATCCATCACCTTCGAACATTTCTTCGTCCGCAAAACCTTGATGGTAAAATACTCCTACGCCTTCATCATCATGCCCGGCGGCTTCGGCACCATGGATGAATTCTTCGAAACACTCACACTGGTACAAACTAAAACAATTACAACCTTTCCTCTCGTCTTGTTCGGCAAAGAGTTTTACAAGGACATCTGGGAATCAATGCAGATCATGGCTCAAAAGGGAACGATATCCAAGGAAGATCTGAACCTCGTGCTCATCACCGATAATGTCGACGATGCCATGCACCACATCATCAAATACATTCGTTCAAATTATAAGATCATGCCTCGTAAGAGACTGTGGTGGCTGATCGAAAAAACCTGATCATGAAATATTTACTTCTCCTCTTCTCAATCACCTATTCTGTTGCTAACGCACAACAGTTTACAGCCTTTTCACCCGACAAAAACATTCGTCTGAGTGTGAACTTACCGGCAGGTGGAGAATTTACTTACTCCGTCAACTACAAAACGCATTCAGTTATACTGCCCTCCTCATTGGGAATGAAGTTGAAAGACCCG
>DATDNL010000709.1:0-3855 GCA_036518315.1 Flavisolibacter sp.
TTTGTATTTTTCGGCGGCAGGGTCCTTTAGACCGTTCGCAGAATCCTGCGAATAGCCATAAACGGTTAGCAGCAAAAAAAGATAGAGGAAACTTTTCCGCATCGTTCAAATGTACGTACACTTAACTTCGCAGAGATTTAAAAACCGTTAATAACAACCAATTAACCAACAAACTATGGACGCAGCAATTCAGCAGAATGTCGATAAATGGCTTAATGGAAATTATGATGAAGATGTAAAAAAACAGATCCGCGATCTGCAGGCCAATCATCCTGATGACCTGGCGGATGCTTTTTACAGGAACCTTGAATTTGGCACCGGTGGCCTGCGTGGTATCATGGGTGTTGGCATCAACCGGATGAACAAATACACGGTTGGTATGGCAACACAAGGATATGCGAACTACCTGCAAAAGAGTTTTCCGGATGAAGAAGTGAGGGTTGCCATTGCTCATGATAGCCGTAACAATAGCCGCTTCTTTGCTGAAACAGCCGCCAACGTATTCGCTGCCAACGGAATTAAAGTATTCCTGTTTGATGACCTGCGCCCGACACCTGAATTGTCTTTTACCATTCGCTACTTGAAATGCCAGGGCGGCGTGGTATGCACCGCTTCGCATAATCCAAAAGAATACAATGGTTATAAAGCTTATTGGAATGACGGGGGACAATTGGTGCCACCACACGATAAGAATGTGATTTCAGAAGTGGAGAAGATTCATGATGTTAGTGAAGTGAAATGGAGTGGGGGCGAAAAGAACATAACCATCATCGGCAAAGAAATCGACGAGGCTTACTTGAAAATGGTGAAGGGACTCAGTGTCTACCCTGAAATCATTTCGAAGCAGAAGGACCTCAAAATTGTCTATACCCCCATTCATGGCTCCGGTATCAAACTGGTTCCACCTGCCTTGAAAGAATATGGTTTTGAAAATGTCCACATTGTTGAAGAGCAGGCAAAGCCCGATGGGAATTTTCCTACTGTGGAATATCCTAATCCCGAAGAAAGAGCAACAATGAGTATCGGCTTACAAAAGGCCAAAGAGCTGGATGCCGATATTCTGTGTGGTACAGACCCTGATGCTGACAGGATCGGTATTGGCATCAAGGACACGAAGGGCAACTGGGTATTGATGAATGGAAACCAAACAGCCGTTCTTGCTTTCAATTACATGATTGAAAGCCGCAAGGAGAAAGGTATCGCCCGGCCAAACGATATGGTGGTCAAAACAATCGTTACCACAAACCTGATCGATGTGATCGCGAAAAAGAACGGCGTCAATTGTTATAATGTACTGACAGGATTCAAGTGGATTGCTGAACTGATCAAAGAAAAGGAAGGCAAAGAGAATTACGTGATTGGCGGCGAGGAAAGCTATGGCCTGATGATCGGTTCACAGATAAGAGACAAGGATGCTGTTTCAGCGGTCTGCATACTCTGCGAAATGGCCGCTTATGAGAAGAACAAAGGCAGAAGCCTTTACGAAAAGCTACTCGACCTTTACCAACAGTATGGCTATTACCAGGAAGACCTTATTTCGATTACCAAAAAAGGAATGAACGGGCAGCAGGAGATCGCGCAAATGATGGAGGAGTTTAGAAACAATCCACCCAGATCCCTGGCAGGAAGCAAGGTTGTTGAGTTCCTCGACTACGAAGCACAAACGAAAACGGATTTACAGACAGAGAAGATTACCGCTATCACTTTGCCAAAATCGAATGTGTTGCAGTTCATCACTGAAGATGGAAGCAAGATCAGTGCGCGTCCATCAGGAACAGAGCCAAAGATCAAGTTCTATTTCAGCGTAAACACTAAGCTGGAGTCGATAGACAAGTTTGAAGAAGCACAGCAAAAAGCAAAGGATAAGATCCAGGCCATTATCTCCGACATGAAGCTAAAATAAAAAAGTGCTCTTCTTTTGGAGCACTCCTCTTGTGGTGGATGGACTTAATGTTGTATAATGGATTTTGGTTGCGATCTGTGATACAAAGAAACTATCCCTAACGCAATTAAATGGGCGAAATCGGCGAAGCTGTGTTTTTCTACGACGAACTGCTTTTTAGCCTTTGAATGACCTGAAAGAGGGGATCAATTTTGGGACGGCTGCCTTATAACGGGTGTAACTGTCACCGAATTCCGCCACCAGTTTCTTTTCCTCGAATTCTATCGCGATCAGCGTGTAGGCGGTGATAATCGTATCTGCTATGAGCAGTGAAGCTACAGGGAACAATAGAAGCAATCCCCAGATGAAAATAAACGTTCCCAAATAAAGAGGGTGGCGAACATACCGGTGAACGCCGGTGATCTCCAGTTCGGCTGAAAAGTTTTCAATGATCAGGCTGCGCAGCCCGCTGAGGTTCATGAAATACTTGTAAATACAGGCCAGCATTAATACCAGGCCGGAGACGCAAAGGATGAGACCAAGGATGAAAACAATACCCCGGCTGGCGAATAATCTAACAGTAGCCATATTCACCTGGAAATAGAGAAGTACGACTAAAAAAACAAAGGCGAATACAGAATACCATAGGCGGTACCACTTGAAGTTTTTCATTCTTCTTCTGACCCTGCTCTTTAACCATTCGCCTGCCAAAAAGCTATGCAGGACGCAGTAGATAATCCAAACCAGGGCAAGAATAATGTGGTTGAAAATCATAGGATAAAACTACTTGATCGGAAGAATTTCCATCCAACTATATTTGCGGCATGAGACCGACCGATGATACGTACCGGCATAAAGGTTTGAGAAAAAAACTGGTTGATACAATAAAAAGCAAGGGTATTACAAACGAAAAAGTTTTACACGCCATAGAAAGGATTCCAAGGCATTTTTTTCTTGACTCAGCCTTTGATGAGGTAGCGTATGAAGACAAAGCCTTTCCCATTGAAGAAAAGCAGACCATTTCACAGCCTTATACCGTTGCTTACCAGACCCAGTTACTGGAAGTAAAACCGTTCGACAAGGTGTTGGAAATTGGTACCGGGAGTGCCTACCAGGCTTGCGTGCTGGCAGACATGGGTGCACAAGTGTATACAATAGAACGGCAGAAAAAACTGTTTGAGAACAATAAGAACTTCTCGTTCATTAAGAAATACCCGAACATCAAATTCTTTTACGGTGATGGCTATGAAGGATTACCAACTTTCGCTCCCTTTGACAAAGTAATTATTACAGCGGCGGCACCGGATGTACCTCAAAAACTATTGACGCAGCTGAAGGTGGGAGGCATGATGGTCATACCCGTGGGTTCGGGAGATGTCCAGGTGATGAAACGAATTATCAAGCAAGCCGATGGTTCGTTCAAAGAGGAAATCTATGACCGTTTCAGCTTCGTGCCGATGTTGACTGGGAAGAAGGAGTAGCAATATCAACGACCAGGAATTCAGGAGGAGTAGCGGCTTCACGAATCAGGTCAGCGTATTTGTCTTTCAGCATTCTTTTAAACTTGCCCAAATAGCCGGGCTGTGATATTCGTTCTTCACTCAACGGGACGGATTCGATCATGTCATTGCCAATGTACATCATCAGTTGCATAGGATAGGATTCTGTTTCAAAGGAACAAACAACAGGCATTTTGTACAATAGGGGAAACGCGTAATTACCTGTTCAGTAATTTTCCTGTTCTACAGGTAATTACACAGTAGATTGGGAAACTATTTTGGTAATAACTGCAACCGGTCAAGCTCGCGACAAATTAATCCAAGGCTTCAAAAGCTAAATTTACCTACCTTCTCCGAGGCGGGCAGATACAAAGGCAAAGCGGCAGAACCATACCATCCGTAGAGTTCGGGTTCAAGTAATTGCGCTTTTATGGCAGGATCCGTCAGAAGTAAAGTCTTCGCTTCATCAATCGT
>DATDNL010000710.1:0-5565 GCA_036518315.1 Flavisolibacter sp.
TGAAGGGAAAGAAATATCGTGGATGCCTTCCTACGGACCTGAAATGAGGGGCGGTACTGCCAACTGCATTGCCATACTATCGGACAATAAAATCAGTTCCCCCATCCTTTCGACCTTTGACACAGCAATCGTTCTGAACCAACCATCAATGGACAAGTTTGCACCGAGGGTGAAGCCCGGCGGCCTGTTATTGTATGAGTCAGGCACGATTCTGCAGCCAAGCACCAGGACGGATATTGACATGGTGGGTATCGCCGCTACCAGTGAGGCCTTGAAGCTGAAGAATGCGAGGACCATGAACATGATCATGCTGGGCGCTTACCTCTACCTCAGAAATGCGGTGGAAATTGAATCCGTGTTAGAAGCCCTAAAGAAAGTACTGCCTGAAAAATATCATCATACCATCGCGCTAAACCAGCAGGCCTTAGAAAGAGGAGAAGAACTCGTGTGCAGCCAGTTGAAGGAAGGGGTAATGCTGGTGTGTTAGGCGGGAAACGCAAACTTCCCTGGACGGGATAAACCGTGGTGCTGGTGTCAAATGGACAATGTTTACCACGGTTTTTTGTTGTCTTTTATAAAAAATGTGTCAGGATGCCCTTAGCAGTTCTGCCAGTTTTCTAAAGCTTTCATAAGGACCTTTATTTACAAAAGTGTTCACCAACCATGGTGGAATGTGTCCCCCTGGTTCAGCTTCAAAAATGTAAACGATCTGGAGTTTGTTAGGTTCGGGAACGGAGACCTGCCAGGTATTTGCAGAACGAGGTACACGTACCTTCCCGTCGACCAAAGGCATATAGTCCGGTTCTCCATAGGCGACAATGTTTAGGGTATGACTGGAGTTATCTCTTTGAAACTTAATGTGAACTACAGCGTCCCTGTTTTGCATAGGCCAGGGCAGCGTGGTCTCAGTATAATAATAATATTCGCTGCTGTTTATTTTTTTGATGGTATAGGCAGTCTTGGTATTGTATATCCAGTTTTTGTAATTATTGACATCGTTGAGAACGTGAACCAACTTGTCGATGGTCCCGTCAATAGTGCATTCTACCTTAATACGTTTGTAGCTGGAGCTCGACATGTCAGATTTATAGATCTTGATCCAGTTCTCATTACAGACCAGGGACCAGTCCTTTTGGGCGAATACAGGCAAGACAAGAAAGAAGCTGACCAGTAGCAGGGCGATATTTGAATTGAAACGTTTCATGTGTGTTTCTTGATGGAGCAAAGTTCTCAACGTTCCAACGGTGAAATATTGACTTACAACAGTCCATTTGCTATTCTTTGTCAGTTCAAACATTGAAGTTATACCGTCTGAACCAGCAAATACACTTGTTTTCAAGCATTTACGGCCGCTAATACAAAGCAATACGAGATGAAAAGGTCTGTTAATGATCCTTCAATTGAATCCAGACAGGAGCATGGTCACTGGTCTTTTCCCAACCCCTGACTTCCTTATCGACTCCTGCTGCCACGAGTCGCTTCTCTAGTTTAGGGCTTAGCAGAAAGTGGTCAATACGGAGGCCGGCGTTGCGGCCATAGGCATTGCGGAAATAGTCCCAGAAAGTGTAAATGGTTTCATCGGGGTAAAGCTTTCGAATGGCATCCGTCCACCCCTGGTCAACAAGATCTTTGAAGGCTTCCCGGCTTTCCGGGCGGAACAAGGCGTCGTCCACCCAGCGCTCCGGCTTGTACACATCCTTCTCCGTTGGCATTACATTATAGTCGCCGGTGAGGATAACCGGTTTGCCGGAGTCCAGTAGCTTGGCAGCGTATTTATGCAGCCGTTTAAACCAGGCGAGCTTGTAGTCAAACTTAGGTCCCGGTGCAGGATTGCCATTCGGCAGGTAAAGACAGCCAATGATGATATCGTTTATGTTGGCTTCAATATACCGGCTATGAACATCATCAGGGTCGCCAGGCAGTCCTCTTTGCGTTTCTTCAGGCTTTCCAAGCTTAGAAAGGATGGCCACTCCATTCCAGCTTTTTTGTCCATGCCAGATGGCCTCGTACCCTGCCTCTTCGATGGCTGCAAGGGGGAATTTTTCTTGTGGTGCTTTTAATTCTTGCAGGCATACGACCTCGGGGTTAGCTTCTTAGAGCCAGCGTAGTAAGACAGGAAGCCGGCCATTAATTCCATTCACGTTATAAGTAGCTATTCGCATGGGATTTCGTTTATTGGGTGGGTCGAATTTAGGTAATGGTGGATTAAGTTGATTAAGTTGTTTCGTTGACTAATTTGATTTAGTTGATTGAGTGCTGGTTTGATTGCGGCTCAACCTTGATGAATGGTTTGGCAACTCTCTTTTATTTCTTAAAATTTGCATCGGCGGATGAGTCTGCTGTATTGAGTCGGTTAACGGAAACTTCTTTCTATGTTCATCGGACATTATGGTGCAGGGCTATCATTCAAGAAAGCAGCACCACCTATTTCGCTGGGACTTCTTTTTATTGCCGTTCAATTTCTTGATCTATTGTGGCCAACATTCCTGTTGCTTCATGTTGAACACGTAGAGATCAGCACGGACAAGACTAATCCTAATCCTCTCATTTTTACAGATTACCCCTGGTCGCATAGCCTCTTGATGGCATTGGTCTGGTCGGCCTTGTTCTTCGGGTTGTATGGGTTGGTGACAAAGAATGTGCGTTATGCATTGGTTCTTGGTCTTGCCGTCTTCAGTCATTGGGTTTTGGATTTTGTCGTTCACGTTCCCGATCTGCCGCTGTACCCCGGCAGTTCAATAAAGCTTGGGCTCCAACTGTGGCGATACCCGGTTGTAGCCAACATCGTTGAAGGACTTATTTTCTTCACCGGTGTGTTTATTTACGTAAAAGCAACAAAGGCAAGAAACAGGACCGGTGTTATTGTATTCTGGGCATTGATAGCACTTTTTCTTATCTCCCATATCGTCAACTTGTTTTCACCGCCGCCACCATCCGTTGATGCAATCGCCTGGGCGGGACAAGCTATGTGGTTGTTTGTAGTGCTCGGCTTCTGGGCTGACAAGAATCGAGTCGCACGGTAAATAGGTTTTGTGTTTGAATGATTACCGTCATTCTTTTCTTCTTGCATGAAGGAGAAGTTTGTAGTTAGTATAATATCTAAGACGTGATCAAGTATGCTCTCTTTTGGTTTCCCATGCTGCTAATCGCCATCGTCAATGGTGCTTTGAGGGATCTATGGTACAAAAGCCTCCTGGGCGAGTTAATGGCACACCAGCTTTCGACTATAACACTGACCTTATTTTTCGGATTGTTCATTGGCTTTGTGTTCCAGAAATATCCGCCGTCTTCTTCGAGGCAGGCCATTTTCATTGGCATTATGTGGATGTTGATGACACTGCTTTTCGAATTTGGGTTTGGCAGGTGGAGAGGCAATTCGTGGGAGAAACTGTTGTATGATTATAATGTTTTTGAAGGGAGGCTTTGGATATTTATACCTGTGTGGCTAATACTGGCTCCTTATCTTTTCTACAAATGGCGACAGTGGTAAAAGAATGGCGACCACACGGTTTCTTTCAATGAAAAAGCAGGTTACCTTTAGCAGAGAACCCCTATCGACGATTGTGATCTGACAATTTATCCAACTTTCATTATGTGTTTGCTTGCTATTGATCTTGGTGGAACCAAACTGGCACTCGCTCTGTTTAATGAGAACGGTGACCTGTTGAGAGAACAAAAGGTACTACTCGATAAAAGAGAAGGCGCCGAAGTCGGAGCCCTGGTCGTTGAATCCATTGAACGATTTATTGATGAACAAAAGGAGACTCGATCGGCCGTGTCATCCATTGGCATCTCGATACCCGGCATTTATCATCGCAAAGAAGGAACGGCTTGGGTGCCGAATATTGCCGGCTGGGGAAATTATCCATTGTTGAAAGAAGTGCAAGCAGTCGTTCGTGATATCCCTGTATCAATTGACAGTGACCGCAGTTGCTATATACTGGGTGAGCAATGGAAGGGAGCGGCAAAGAATTGCACCCATGCCATCTTCCTGGCGGTAGGTACAGGTATTGGCGCAGGTATCCTTGTAGACGGAACAATCCTTAGAGGTGCTAACGATAGTGCCGGCGCAACGGGCTGGATGGCCTTGCAGCATCCATTTAGCCCTGACTATATCGAATGCGGCTGTTTCGAAAGCACGGCTTCAGGAGTAGGGATTGGTAAATTGGCAAAGAAGATGATGTTAGAGAAAGAAGGCTACTTCGGCGAATTGAAAACTAAGTTGCCAAATCCAACCGCAACAAATGTATTCGAGGCCTATGATGCAGGCGACCCGGTTGCTAAGCAGGTGGTGCAGCATTGCATTGAAACCTGGGGAATGGCCATTGCTAATCTTGTCAGTCTGTTCAATCCTGAGAAGATAATTTTAGGTGGCGGAGTGTTTGGTCCTGCAATAAAATTTATTCCCTTGATTTATGAAGAAGCCAAGAAATGGGCGCAACCTATTAGCATGAAACAGGTGACGCTTGAACCTTCGGCATTGGACGGCAGGGCAGGGCTCTATGGCGCGGCTTACCTCGCCTTGCAGAACAATAAAATCCTGTCCATCCATGAATAGGAAGACCGCTTTCATTGCTGCCTGTGCCGGTATGTTTCTTTTTGGAATTACGCTTATCACATTGGGTTCTGTAGCTACTGATCTTAAGATGAAGTTCCAGTTGGACGGTGTAGCCTCAGGTACCTTGTTCTCCATTCTTCCATTTGGTATTCTTACAGGCTCCTTGATCTTTGGGCCTGTTTGTGATCGGTATGGTTACAAACTGCTGTTGATATTCGCCTGCATCGGGATGTTTGCCGGCTTTGAAGGTATAGCCTATAGTGGTTCGCTTGGCCTATTGAAGATTTGTATATACCTGTTTGGTCTGAGTGGTGGTATCATCAATGGCGCCACCAACGCTGTCGTCGCCGACATCAGCGTGGAACACAAAGGTGCCAACCTGAGTTTGCTCGGTGTATTCTTTGGACTGGGCGCATTGGGAATGCCACTCGTATTAGGGCTTTTAGCCAAAAGCTTATCAGCTTTTAGCATTGTGGCGGCGGTAGGATGGGTAACATTGGCGGTCGCCTTCTTTTACCTCCTTATAAACTTTCCTCCTGCCAAACAGGAAAAGGGTGGCACGACCACCCATTGGAGAACTTTGTTTAAATGGCTTCTGCTGTTCATAGCGTTCTTCCTTTTCTTTCAAAGCAGTTTCGAAGCGATCATCAATAACTGGGCAACTACTTATCTTACTACCAGGGGAATAATGAGTGCAAGCAATGCATTGTATGCTTTGTCGCTTCATATTGTAGGGATGGTGCTAATGCGATTGATTACGGGAAGCGTGTTGCGCAAGGTGCCAGAGGTGAAGATCATGTGGGTCTGCCTGGTGTTGCTGGCTGTTGGAATCGGCTTAATGCAATTGGGAAGCTCGAAGACCATCATCATAATGGGGCTAATGTTCTCCGGTGCAGGACTCGCGGGTGGTTTCCCATTGATGCTCGGCATTACCGGGAGACATTTTGCCGAATTATCCGGTACCGCCTTCAGCTTTGTATTCACTGTCGCGCTGGTAGGTAATATGC
>DATDNL010000711.1:0-2685 GCA_036518315.1 Flavisolibacter sp.
CGTTTTTGTTAATACCGCCACTGGTATTCAGCCCTATAGGGCGGCCGATTGCTGACCAGTAAGAAGGAAGGTTTTGAGCCTCGTCAACTCGAATGATCTTTGTAGCTGCAAAGCCAAAATTCGCCCGCGCATAGTAGTTAAGTTGATTTTTGCTAACGCTCTTGTTATGATACCCTAATTCGACCTCAAAACCCTTTGCATCAATTTGCTGGTAATTGCTCGCTGCCAAAGTACCTCCAAAGGTGTTGGGAATACTTTGCTGTGAAGAACCCAGGATGTCATAAGTATGGCGATAGAAGGCGTCCAGTTTGAAATTCATCCTATTATCGAGGAAAGCAGCATCTAAACCGGCATTATAGGTAAGCGCCTTCTCCCAGGTGATATTTGCATTGGGGAGTACACCCGGCGTAATACCCAATGTTGGGGTGTTAAAGATAGCGCCGTTAGTATTGATGTTATACAACTGCAAATACTGGAATTGCCCAACAGCGTCATTACCCACAAGGCCGACAGAAGCCCTTAGTTTCAAATCGTTGAAGAAACGGACATTGTGAAAGAAAGGTTCTTGTGAGATTCTCCAACCACCCGATAAGGAGGGGAAAAATCCCCAACGGTTATCTGGAGGAAAGATCAAGGATGCATCATAGCGGAAAGAGCCATCAAGCAAATACTTCTGGGCATAATTATAACTCAGAATTCCAACATAAGAGAGACGCGCCGATTGACTCTCGTCACCTCCAACATCGGTTGGCGTTTGGGCTGAAATGTATTGATCTATGGAAGAAGAAATGAGGTTGTCTTTCCTGCCGTAGAATGACGGGTTGTCTTCTTCTGCCTGTTCATATACCACGATCGCATCAATTCCATGTTTACCGAATGTTCTTTTATAGTTCAACTGCGCGTTGAATTGATAGCGATTGATTTTTTCGTCTTCTGATCTCAAGAACTCGTCCGCAGCCCTCGGCCTCAGGCCAATTGCCGAATCTCCTACAATATGATTGTGGCCACCAAGTGTGTTAAACACTACCATGTTATATGGCAGGTTCATTTGCTTGGTATAGATATCACGATTGTACTTGTTTAACGAGGTTTTAAAACTTAAGCCCCTTATCAACGGAACATTGTAATTCAATGTCACGGTCGCATTAGCTCCCGTCCAATTGGTTCTGTTATAACCCGCCAGGCTTGGAGTCACTACGACTCCGGGATGCCATTCTACCCAGTTACCGACAGGTTGGCCATTGACGTACGGTGGCACCATTCCAGAGCGCAACAACAGCGCTTTATATAGGTCCTCTTGCCTCCAGTTTCCGGTCTGCCAGCTAGGCCCATCCGTATGCCTCGTGTCAGTATTTAGATCTAATGACAGTTTAAGATTCTTCGAAACTGAAATATCCATGTTGCCCCTCAATGTATACTTCCAATAATCCAAATTGTTGAATGAACCTGTAGCATAGTTATAGGAGCCGCCGAGAAAATATTTGATGTTCTGGTTACCACCACTTACATCCATCGTGTGCTGCGTATTTAGTGGATTTTGCCAGGTTTCATCGATCCAGTTCCATGAATGAACTTTGAAGTAGTCAAGTTCGTCCTGCGTGTAATACCTCGCATCTGTCTCAGGTATTTTGTTATACCGCAATTGAAGATTGATTTGCTGCGCCTGTTCATATGCGTTCAGGGTTTGAGGGATTTTTGTTGGCGTCTGAAATCCAACAATGCCATTATAAGAAAGGCGAGGTGCGCCTTCCTTACCTCTTCTGGTTGTTACAACCACAACACCATTGGCTGCTCGGGAACCATATATCGCTCCGGAAGCACCGTCCTTCAAAATTGTTATGCTCTCCACTTCTCCTGGAGCTAATGCATCAAAGGCGAATTTATCAGAAACGATACCATCAATAACAAACAGGGGGCTGTTGTTATTATACGTCCCTGAAACGCGTATCCGTATGTCTGATTCCATTCCCGGCGTTCCTGCACTCTGAGACACCGTTACACCTGACAATCTTCCCGCTAGGGCGTTCGAAAGATTATCTACAGGAACATCGGTAAACTCGGAACCATTCACGGAAGAAACAGCGCCCGTAACAGTTCCTCTCTTCTGTGCACGATACCCTACAACAACCACTTCATCCATTTGGTTAGCGCCCGGAACCATGCTGACGTTGATCTTGGAGCGACCTTTGATTGCAATCCTCATCTCGTTATATCCTGAATAACTAAACACGAGAGTCCCGTTACCACTTCCACTAATGCTATATTGACCGGCAGCATCCGTCACGCTTGACGTTGAAGTACCATCAACTGTCACAGTTACACCGCTGAGGGGTCCATCTTTACCAACTACCTCCCCCGAGATTGAAAGAGCAGCTTGGTCTCCCTTTTTCTGCTCTTGACTGGTAGTAGTTTGTTGAGCTGCGACGGTTTGCTGCAGTAAGATTAATAATGCAACAATCGCATAGCCTCTAACCGGCAAGGCAATCAATAACGTAAACTTTTTCATGGCATTTTTGTTTAAAGAAATTTGATAACGCATTATTTAGAGAATTAGGATGTCAACTTAAAACCCGCTTTAGCTTCCCCCTCACCACGGTTTTCTCAATCACAATACCAGCACCACGGTTTGATATAAATTACCCTCTTGACCCACTTACCACTTGAAACTCAAAAGGACTTTATAGA
>DATDNL010000712.1:0-2495 GCA_036518315.1 Flavisolibacter sp.
TATGGCCGGGTGTTGAAAGATGAAATGCCCACGGCTAACTGGAAGAATGAAATATGGAAAGATGGCATTGCCAATATCGACGAGGAATTAAGCAGCAATCGGCTAAAGACTCAATATTCATTTCCCTACAGCAAACATGCTGAAGCCATCAATACTATTCAAAAATGGTTTGTTGAAGAGACCCGCCTCGGTATACCAGTGGATTTCACGAATGAAGGAATACACGGTTTGACACATGACAGGGCGACCTCATTGCCGGCGCCGATCTCGATTGGTGCTACCTGGGATAAGGCCCTGGTAAGGCAGGCAGGACAAACGGTTGGCCGGGAAGCAAAGGCGTTGGGCTATACCAATGTGTATGCTCCTATTCTGGATCCCGCACGAGATCAGCGCTGGGGAAGAGTGGTAGAGTGTTATGGTGAAGATCCTTTTCTTATCGCCGAATTGGGTAAGCAGATGACTTTAGGTATACAAGGTGAAGGGGTGGCTTCTACACTTAAACATTTTGCCGTTTATAGTGTTCCAAAGGGAGGAAGGGATGGCAATGCAAGGACCGATCCGCATGTAGCTCCGCGCGAGATGGAGCAACTCTATTTATACCCGTTCCGGAGGGTCATACAGGAGGCACATCCTTTGGGTGTGATGAGCAGTTATAACGACTGGAATGGTGAGCCAATTACCGGTAGTCATTATTTTCTCACCGAATTATTGCGACAAAAGTTTGGTTTCAATGGTTATGTCGTCTCTGATAGCCGTGCCGTTGAATATATATGGGAGAAGCATCACGTCGCTCCCGACTTCAAAGATGCAATTCGACAGGCTGTGGAGGCTGGTTTAAATGTATACACCAACTTCCGTATGCCAGAAGTGTACATTGTTCCTGTGCGTGAGCTCGTAAAAGAAGGCAAGCTTTCCATGTCGAAAGTTGACGACAGGGTACGTGATGTGTTGAGGGTCAAGTTCACACTGGGTTTGTTTGATTCTCCGTATGTAAAGGATCCGAAGCTGGCAGATAAATTGGTTCATACTGCCAAAGATGATTCGCTGGAATTGCAATTGAACAGGGAGTCAATTGTTCTCCTGAAGAATCAAAACGCACTATTGCCTTTGGACAAAAGTAAAATCAAGAATATCCTTGTAACGGGTCCTTTGGCCAATAATGCCAGCTATGCGGTGAGCCGTTATGGTCCGAACAATAATCCCCTTACGACGGTTTTGGATGGTATCAAGGCTAAACTCGGTAAGGGTGTCGGCGTTGTTTATGAAGAAGGTTGCCATGTTACCAATGCGGGTTGGCCAGAGACGGAAATTATACCTACGCCACTTAGTCCAAATGAGAAGGATAGCATTGACAGGGCGGTAAATGCAGCTAAAAGTGCCGATGTTATTGTCGCTGTTCTAGGTGAAGATGAAACAACGGTCGGTGAGAGCCTATCAAGAACTTCACTGGATCTTCCCGGCAGGCAGCAACAATTGTTAGAGGCATTGTATGCAACGGGTAAGCCGGTAGTGCTAGTGGTTATAACGGGTCAGCCGTTGACTATCAATTGGGCGGACCACTTCGTACCCGCCATTGTTGATGCAGGCTTTCCCGGTCCGCAAGGGGGAAAAGCAATCGCGGATGTTCTTTTCGGTGATTATAATCCAGGGGGAAAGCTTTCCAACACCTGGATAAAGTCTGTAGGACAGATTGAATTCAACTTTCCTTTCAAGCCGGGCTCGCAGGCTTCACAGTCGTTAACCGCTGATCCCAATGGCTACGGCAAGACAAGTGTGAATGGTCCGCTATACCCGTTCGGTTACGGGCTTAGTTACACCAAGTTTGAGTATAGCAATCTTGTAATCACGCCTTTTACACAAAACTCGCAGGGAAACATTGAAGTGGCTGTGGATGTCACCAACACGGGCGCCCGCAAAGGGGATGACGTGGTACAGCTATATTTGAAAGATGTGTTGAGTAGCGTAACCACTTACGATTCGCAACTTAGAGGATTTGAAAGAGTCGCCTTAGAACCGGGAGAAAAGAAGACGGTGAAGTTTGTCCTTCGTCCCGACGACCTGGCACTGATTGACAAGAATATGAATTGGACAGTGGAGCCGGGCGAATTTGAAGTATGGATTGGCTCGTCGTCTGCTGACATAAAACTGAAGAAGAGCTTTACGATAAAGTAATTCCCGTTGGTTGACCAGGGAGCAAGGTCCCACTTCATCATCTATACAACAGTTCTACTAGCGGATCTTTATCGCCTTTGATCTTGTTCGCGTTTGCCAAATACCTTTCATCATGATACATTTTGGCCGCTTGCAATAATACTGGGTAGTAATCCGCGGAATTATAAGGGCTGATCTGCTGAAACGGCCATTTCTTTTCTTTAAGTGCATAGGGCATGAGCCAGTCAACTGCCGTTTGCAGTGTCCCTTCCGATTTCGTTTTGTAGCGCCAGAGATCAACGTCGAGCTTTTTTGCGAGCGTGGCAACCTGGAACCAGGCAGTA
>DATDNL010000713.1:0-2788 GCA_036518315.1 Flavisolibacter sp.
TAGCAACCCTTGACAATAATAACAACCAATACTACATACTGAATAATTACTACGAGGCGGCACTGGATAATTTCCAAAAAGGGACGGTCCGTTTTCAACTGCCGGAGCTGTCTGCAGGTCACCACACGCTGAAGATCAAGGCTTGGGATGTGGTGAATAATTCGAATGAATATGTGCTCGATTTTACGGTTGTGGGAAGCGAGGACTTGAAAATAGACCATGTGCTTAATTATCCTAATCCATTCACAACCAGGACATTATTCTGGTTTGAGCACAACCAGCCGTCTACGGACCTGAGTGTAAAGGTTGAGATTTTTACCATAGCTGGAAAACTAATAAAAACCATCTCCCAGACAATAAACACCCCCGGAAATCGTTCCAATGAGATTGAATGGGATGGGAGAGATGAGTACGGGCAGAAAGTGGGCAAGGGAGTATATGTTTACAGGCTTAGAGTGAAAACACTCAATGGAAAGACTGCAAGCAAATGGGAACGCCTCGTTATCCTCGATAAATAATCGGTTAATCGCTTCATTACTAATGAAATCTCCTATAATTTCGAACACTTTTTAAAATAGAACTATGAGATCAACTGCTTTTCGATTTGTTCTTTTCTTAACCCTATTTCTTTCCGTACTGTCTACCAAAACTTTTGCACAACAAACACTGAACGTTGTAACTACTGCAGTACCTTTTTTACGCATATCACCTGATGCCCGCGCGGGAAGCATGGGTGAACTTTCATTAGCGACTGACCCTGATGCCAGTTCGTCTTACTTCAACCTTGGCAAGGTGCCGTTCAATACATCCGCAGGTGGCGTGAATGTCACTTACACTCCCTGGCTGAAGAAATTGGTGAATGATGTGTACCTGGCTTCACTTGCCGGATACTATAAGTTGGATGACATGCAATCTATTTCCGCGTCTTTCCGGTACTTCAGCTTGGGCAGTATCCAGTTGACGGACGCTTTTGGTAATAACCTTAATAGCGTCAATCCTAAAGAGTACGGAGTAGACCTGGGGTATTCAAGAAAGCTTTCTGATCGTTTTGGACTCGGTGTAGGATTGAAATATATTTATTCTAACCTTGCACAAGGTGTTTCCGGCTACAAGGCAGGCAGCTCTGTCGCCGGCGATATTGGACTTTACTACAATGGACACAATGAAGCCGGACAGGGTTGGTCGTTCGGAGGAGCTTTAAGTAACCTTGGTGCCAAGATCGGATACTCCAATAATGCCAATGAAAAGGATTTCATACCGGCAAACCTTGGCCTAGGTACCACTTACACGAGAGTTTTTGACGAGAGCAATAAGATCAGCTTTGGTGTAGATATCAATAAATTACTTGTTCCAACGCCGCCACAGTTCAAGAACGATCCTCCGACCGCAGAGGATACTGCGAGGCTTAATGACTACCGCACAAAGAGTGTGATCAGCAGTTGGTTCAGCTCATTCAGCGATGCTCCCGGCGGTTTCTCAGAAGAGTTGAAGGAATTCACGGTCTCCACAGGTTTTGAGTATATGTACAATAATCAATTTGCTTTACGTGGTGGCTATTTCTATGAGAACAAGTACAAGGGCAACAGGCAGTATTTCACTACCGGTGTTGGAATCAAGTACAACGTGTTCGAGTTGAACTTCTCCTATTTGGTCCCTTCCGGTTCCGGTGTTTCTCAAAACCCACTGTCGAATACACTGCGCTTCTCTTTGGTATTTAATTTTGATAATACTGATAACACTACTTCCGCGCAATAAGTCTTTAGATATTTATCGAAAGCGACTCTTAGGGGTCGCTTTTTTGTTTGTGTGATGAAACAGATATTTGCGGTATGGCATACAGAATCGGGTTCGGAGTAGATTATCACCAGATAGCAGAAGGAAGAGAGTTCATGATAGGAGGGGTGCACGTGCCTCATCACAGCGGAGCTGTAGGCCATAGCGATGCCGATGTGTTGCTTCACGCCATTTGTGACGCTTTGCTCGGTGCCGCTTGTTTGGGCGACATTGGTGTTCACTTTCCTGACACGGATATGAGGTACAAGAATATTGATAGCAAGATACTGCTGAGGGAGACGATGAAATTAATCCAGCAAGAGAAATACCAGTTGGTAAATATTGACAGCACTCTTTGCCTGGAAGAGCCGAAGATCAAGCCTCACATAGCGGCCATGCAAAAGACGATCGCAGAAATAATTGGCACTTCAGAGAAGAATGTATCTATAAAAGCAACAACTACCGAGCGAATGGGCTTTGTCGGCCGCAAGGAAGGAGTAGTAGCCTATGCAACCGTATTATTAGAAAGTATTTAACGGCTTTCTTTTCCCGGAAACTTATCTTTGAAAGAATGGCAATTCAAGTAAAAATTGTAAACATATCGAACAACCCTTTGCCTGAATATGCTACTCACGGTTCTTCAGGAATGGACCTGAGGGCTGACATTCCATCTCCGGTCCTGTTCCAGCCAATGGAGCGTAAGTTGATCCCGACAGGACTGTTTATAGAATTGCCGGACGAGTTCGAGGCCCAGGTGCGTCCCCGAAGTGGTTTGGCAATTAAACAGGGTATGACCTGTCTAAACTCACCGGGCACGATCGATTCCGACTATCGGGGAGAAATTAAGGTTGTCTTGATAAACCTGTCAGGCGAAAAACAAATCATAAACCCCGGTGACCGCGTTGCACAATTAGTTTTACAAAAAACAGAAAAGATAAATTGGGAACAAGTAACTGTTTTGACTGAGACGGTGCGCAACAACGGTGGCTTTGGCTCAACAGGGAAAAATTAAATA
>DATDNL010000714.1:0-5108 GCA_036518315.1 Flavisolibacter sp.
TAAATTAGGCGATGTAGTTACAACTTCTATTGACTGCGCCAATGGTGAAACAATCTTGTTGCAACACGACACCAATTTGCCGAGGCCCTATTCACTCGGCTTCAGGGTGCAAGGAACAGAAGGTATCTGGATGGATGTGAACAAGAGCATTTACATACAGGATAAGTCGGCGAAACCCGACCAGTGGGACGACTCTAAAACATGGCTCGACAAATACGACCATCCATTGTGGCTGAGGTGGAGCAAGGAAACGGAGGGGGCGGGACATGGCGGCATGGACTTCTTTGTTATTCATTCCTTTATTGAATCGATAAAAAGAAAACAGCCAACTCCAATGGACGTCTACGACGCAGCAGCATGGAGTGCGATCGTTCCATTGAGTGAGCAATCTATCGAGCTCGGACATCAGGCTGTTGAATTCCCTGACTTCACCGGTGGACAGTGGATGTACAGGAAGCCGGTGTTTGCCCTGAATGATGAATACTAATTAACTAATGTGATGATTAGCTGATTAGCTGATGGGATGACTAGTTAATTGGTTTACTGGTTGGATAACTGATTGAAAAATTAGCTAATCAGCTAATTAACCAATTAGCTAATTACCGATACCTTCGCAGGCTTTGATGGACGGTACCAAAAATTTGAAATGGTTAACTGCAGGACTTTTGTTTGCCATATTGTGGGCATCTGCTTCCTCTGCAACGAAGATAGGATTGACCGTTGCTCAGCCGCTTGTAATTGCTGAAGTGCGTTTTGCTGTTGCGTCGGCAATCATGCTGTTTTTCGCTCACCTAGTTATGAGGCAAAGGCTGCCGGCCAGGAAGGAATGGGGACAGTTGGCCATTTATGGGTTGCTTAATATTAGTATTTACCTGGGGCTGTATGTAATAGCAATGCAGACCGTCACAGCCGGTATCGGTTCGCTGGCCGTGGCCTCAAACCCGGTGTTCATAAGTTTTCTTTCTGTATTTCTTTTAAAGAAGCGCCTTAACCTGTCTGTCATTATTTCTATCATCGTTTGTGTGGCAGGTGTAGTCTGTGCCTCCTGGCCTTTATTTGGAGATGCTTCAGTTAGTTTGAAGGGCTTGACCATCCTATTGCTTAGCATGGTATCTTATTCAGTGGGAGCCATCTACTTTTCAATGAAGCAGTGGAAAGACCTTTCGCTTCTTGCCATCAATGGCTGGCAAACGCTTTTTGGTGGACTGTTCCTGGTACCGGTAACACTTCTGACTTATGATGGACCGGCAAACCATTTAATACACACGTTTTGGCTGTCGGTGATATGGTTGGCTATCCCTGTTTCCATTTTCGCAGTTCAGTTGTGGCTATGGCTATTGCGGTTAAATCCCGTCCGTGCGGGGCTGTGGTTGTTCCTTTGCCCCTTGTTCGGATTCATTATAGCTGCAATATTGTTAAACGATGTAATTAGTATGTATACGATTGTGGGCGTTGTGCTCGTTATTGGCGGCTTATTACTTTCGAAGATCAATCCTAAGAAATAAACCGTTTAATTTTGCCTCTCTTTTAGAAACTACTTTAACGATATAGGAAGCTTATGAAAAGGACGACGATGCTTGTTTGCGCTCTTTCTTTCCTCTTAGCAGGTTCTGCGCAACAGAAGATTAATCCGGATTCGATTAGAAACAAGATGGAGTGGTTCCAGGATGCGAAGCTTGGAATCTTTATTCATTGGGGTATGTACTCAGTGAATGGGATAGGGGAGAGCTGGAGCTTTCACAACAAGGAGATCAGTTACCCGGATTATCTGAAGCAGATGCAGGGTTTCACTGCGTCGAAATATAACCCCACAGCATGGGCTTCGTTGATAAAAGAAAGCGGTGCCCGTTATGCAGTGATCACTACCAAGCATCACGATGGAATGGCACTGTGGCCGACTAAGCAAAATCATTTGAGTGTAGTAAAGAACACTCCTGCGGCGAGAGACTTGATTGGCCCGTTTTACCAGGCGCTGGATAAGCAGGGCATCAAGAGAGGTGCGTATTTTTCGCTCATCGACTGGAGTTATCCCGACTACCCGGGCTTTCTAAAGGACAGCAATCGATATGATGCTTCAAAAGATCCTGCAAGATGGAAGCGATTCCAGAACTTCTTCCAGTCGCAGATCAACGAAATAAACACAGCCTACAAGCCGGCACTCTGGTGGTTTGATGGGGATTGGGAACATAGCGCCGAAGAATGGCAGAGCCAAAAGGTGCGTCATGAAATTCTAAGCTTGAACCCAGGCGCTATTATTAATGGCAGACTACAGGGATATGGCGATTATGAAACGCCAGAACAGAATTTCCCGGTAAGTCGACCAAAGTATAACTGGTGGGAGCTGTGTATGACCATCAATAACAGTTGGGGTTACCAACCGAAAGACACTGCGTGGAAAACACCGTTCGAGATCATTACCCTTTTTGCAGATGTTGTCAGCAATGGTGGAAATCTTTTGTTGGATATCGGGCCGAAAGCAGATGGTACTATTCCTGAACAGGATGTACATGTGCTGAAGGAATTGGGAAAGTGGAACCAGAAAAACGGTGAAGCCATCTTTGGAACGCTGCCAGGATTGCCACAAGGACATTTTTACGGCCCCTCTACTATGTCAAAGGATTCCAGCACTATTTATCTTTTTCTGCCCGGTGGTTCGGTCGGAAATGTGATAATAAAAGGTTTGGATAACAAGGTAGAGGATGTGCAAGTGGTTGGAACAAATTATCATGTCGCGCACAAGGTTGTGGGGAAAATATCATGGAGCCCGGTTCCTGGACTCGTGTTCATAAATGTTCCGGGGAAATACAAAGACCCTTACATGACGGTCTTGAAAGTTAAGCTTGACAAAAAACTTAAGCTTTACAGGGGGCAGGGTGGATTGCAGTAAAAAATGGGACACGAGAGGTGTTCCTTTTTCAATCGTCTACAGGGAGTTTTGGGAATAGTTTTAATAACGTCATTTTGTTTGAGAGCCTATATATCGAATTTGCCAATCTAATTGCTTGTATATGAAAAGAACAATATCGATCCTGTTCCTGTTTGTGATATACACAAATGTTTGTCATTCGCAGTTGACCGTGCCGTATTTTGGACAAATACAATGGATAAGCGGCTACGCCAAAGAAATCACCGGAGAAAATATTGGTTACTTTTCTGCCTATCCCGACTATGCGACCACCGCGTTACTAACCCGTTGTACGGATGGTAAGAAGATCATTGAATGGGAGACTGCACCTGTTCCCACAAATATTCCCGGTAAGTACATTTATTTCAGTTGGGTAGCCGCACATTCGTCGGGAACCAGTAAGGATAAGAGAAATTTCGACCTGTATGTGAACGATCAAAAGTTGCTGACATTTACTACTTATCCCGCTAACCAGGTGCCCACCTGGACCTATGGAGCGGACGATAGTTCAAGGATCGTTTTCGAGAAAACGAAGACCGATGCGGCTAACGATGCTCATGGTCTTGCCTTTTTACGTTTACCTGTTTCGAAAGTTTTGCCGGGCAAGCCGGTGAAACTTAAGGTGGTTGGCCAGGCTGAAGGAAGTAATGACTGGTATATGACCTTTAAATTCTCCTTCGAAGAGAAGGTGGATGTTGCGCCAATGCCATTCAGGCTAAAAAACGGCAAACAAAGTCTTTTGCTTTCGGCTTTACACTTTGGGGAAGATGAACAACTGACAGTAAAAGTCAATAACCACGACACGCATGTATTCAAAGTAAAGAATGGCATGAACAGTTTTGACATTCCTGTGGATGCTGTGACAAAACCCACTTCTGTCCTTGTAAATGCGAGTTTAGGATCACGTCAACTTCTCAATAAAGAACTGGTTGTAAAACCTGTCGTCTATCGTGAGCTTTATTTCATTCACCACTCACATACGGATATCGGTTATTCGCATCTCCAACCGGAAGTATTGCGCATCCACATGAAGAACATTGATGACGCACTGAGGATGATTGACGCTACGAGAGACTACCCGGCCGACTCTAAGTTCAAATGGAATATAGAATCGCTGTGGGTTGTTGAAAACTATCTCAAGCAAGCTACTCCCGCCCAAAAAGACCGGTTCATCAAGGCAGTGAAGGAAGGCAGTATTTGCTTGTCTGGCCTGTATGCCAACATTCTTACGGGCATCAGTGAACCGGAGGAAGTTTTTCACTACACAGATTATGCGCAATACCTGAGGCGGCAGTACGGAGTGACGATCAACAGTGCCATGATCTCTGATATCCCGGGATATGCATGGACAACGGTCACGGGGCTGGCTAAAGGTGGTATCCGGTATTTTTCCAGTGGACCCAATTATTTGGGCGAAACGCATCCCTACCTGGGCGACAGGGTTGGAAGTTTTGTAAGAACCTGGGGTGATAAGCCCGTTTGGTGGACTTCACCATCAGGGCAAGAAAAGATACTTTTCTGGACAGCAGGGAAGGGTTATTCTTCGTGGCATGGTACTGCCGTAGGCGGTGTTTTTGACAAAGGGACAAAGAAGATTGCCACTTACCTTAACGAACTATCTGATAGTAACTATCCTTATCAAATTGTTCAGTGGCGTTACAATGTCGTTTCCGACAATGGCCCGCTTGATACTAGTATTTCGCGTTTCGTTAAGGAGTGGAATGAAAAGTATTCGTCTCCAAAGATTATACTGAGCACGACTGAAAAGATGTTTGAGGCCTTCGAGAAAAAGTATGGCAACCGCATCCCTACTGTAAAAGGAGATATCACACCTTATTGGGAAGACGGCGCGTTCTCTACTGCTTACGAGGAAGGCAAGAACAGGATCAATAGTTTGCGTTTGCAGCAATTGACAACCTTGTATTCCATGCTGGACCCCAAAGCTTATAGCCGGGACGAATTTTATAATGCATGGAAAAACATCCTGCTTTTTCATGAGCATACCTGGGGCGCTTACAATAGTACCAGCGAACCGGATCTTCCCTTTGTGACGAAACAGTGGGAGATCAAAAAGCAGTTTCTATTGGATGCCGATTCCGCCGTGAACGGTATTGAAACCAGGTTAATGAATTCTATTTCAGATTCCAATTCGAATAAGATTGTTGTTGTCAACACAGCATCGTGGCCACGTAGTGGCCCGGTT
>DATDNL010000715.1:0-2952 GCA_036518315.1 Flavisolibacter sp.
CAACCGCTCTTCTGCTGCTTGTTGAACATTAAATACCAGATATATAAAATGTCACAAACAAAATATTCCCTACAAGCGATGACATGTATTAAAACGTTAAACAGGGGCTAAGCGTTTAAATTTACAGGGCTTTTATACTAAATAAACGTCTTTTTAGCATCTAAGTATTATGAAACGACTCTATTTCTTATTTGTCGCCCTGGCATTCTCATTATTTTCCATTGCTCAAACGCAGGGTGCTTCCAAACTATATGGTTATAAACAAAAGCAGACTCCGGGCACTTTAAGGGTGGACGATAACGGAAACGAAAGGCCTCGCGCACCACAGTTCAATTATTATATCTACCTGGTCTCGAAAAGCACTGTAATACCTTCTGAAATCTGGGTAAATGGCCAGCCCTATTCTGCAAAAGCAAGTCAACAATTTACTCCTGTTGAATACAGGCACCCAAATTCGGCGGAAACGAAGCCCCAAATTTTGGTTCCAAAAACCAGCAACAGGGTTTTACAGTTAACTCCGACCCAGGACAAGATTGAAAAGCCGACTACAAAAGGTAAAAACCTTGCATCAAAGAACGAATTGGTAGTCATATACAAGACAAACAACAAGTGGTATTATAAAGCGGTTTCTAAAATGAAGGAATTGGAGCCCGTGATGATGCAATAAAATAAGGCCGGTAAGAATACCAGCCTTTAACCTAAACCGTCCGACTAAAATATATTTTGAATAATTTCTTTCTGTACTCATTTTCCCAAGTACTGTGCCAATAGCCAAATACTGTGGATAACTTATTAAACGCTTCAAGGAGGATAATTCGTTTCTTGTAAATTGTTAAAAAGCAACCAAATGGCTCTTCAACCCTGGCGTAAAGGAATTGTCACTCGTATTAAAGACGAAACTCATAATATACGGCGCTTTTGGATCAAAGTTCCTGAACTGGAAAGCTTTGATTTTGCTCCCGGACAGTTCGTAACGCTCGATCTCCCCATCCATGAAAAAACAAATAAAAGGTGGCGCAGTTACTCGATTGCTTCCTGGCCGGACGGGACCAATGTCTTCGAATTGTTGATTGTTTTACTCGATCAGGGCGCTGGTACCACATATCTTTTCAACCACATTTACGAGGGATCAGAGTTAACCATTAGAGGACCACAAGGGGTTTTCTCATTGCCCGATCCGATCGAGAACGATTTGTACTTTATCAGCACAGGAACCGGCATAGCACCTTTTCGTAGCATGACCCACCATATCCTCAATAATAAGATACCACACAAAAATATCTACCTCATTTTTGGAACACGAACCAGGCAGGACCTTTTGTACCACGACGAAATGTCGAGGCTGCAAAACGAAGTCGAGAACTTTCACTATATTCCTACATTGTCCCGGGAGAAATGGAACGGTTGCTGCGGCTACGTACATGAGATCTATGAAAACCTGGTACACGAAAAAATGAATGGCGGCTCCGATCTACCGCCTGCCCATTTCTATCTCTGTGGCTGGAAAAACATGATTGATGAAGCCAGGTTGAGAATCACCCGCCTGGGCTATGATAAGAAGTCGATTCATTTGGAACTTTACGGATAGTAGAAAGTATTAAAGACAGTAGAATCTGATGAAAATCATTCTTACGAATGATTAAGACAAGGTTTAAACATTAATTGTTTTGTCACTTTTACGGTCTCGTATATAAATACGGTAACAAGCCGTAACTTTTGAAAAAACTGATACCCATGGGTCCAGCTTCAATGATTGTTCTCATCCTTGCAGCAATTGCCTTTTCTACAATTGCGATCCTCATCTCCAAAGTGGTTTTAAAGGCAACTACCAATCCCCAGAAAGGCGAGCCTTACGAATGTGGTGTTCCGACGAGAGGTAAGACCTGGACTCAGTTTAATGTGGGTTACTATCTTTTCGCTTTAATCTTTCTAGTATTTGATGTGGAACTGGTGTTCCTCTATCCCTGGGCCGTTGTTGCCAAAAGCATGGGGTGGGTAGCACTTGTAGAAATAGTGGTGTTCTTTTTCATTTTATTCATGGGCTTTTTATATGCCCATAAAAAAGGTGCTTTGAAATGGAAGTAGCTGTATCCTGATCGCCGGAAGCAGCACTACCCGCGCAGAAAACCTGGAATATGCAAGAAATTGAAAAAAATACTGAGTCTCAATTAGGTAAGGGCACTGGGAATGGCTCGTCCTTCCCCGGCCAGGTTCACGAGACTCCGGGAGGGAACTTTCTCACAAGTAAGCTGGATGATGTGATCAATTGGGCAAGAAGCAACTCCTTATGGCCCCTCGTTTTCGGTACCAGTTGCTGCGCAATCGAAATGATGTCCACCGCTTCCGCCAAATATGATTTCTCGAGGTTTGGCTTTGAAGTAACCCGTGCTACTCCCCGCCAGGCCGACCTGATTATCATTGCAGGGACCATCGTAAACAAAATGGCGCCTGTTTTAAAGAGATTATACGACCAGATGGCTGACCCCAAATATGTCATTGCCATGGGTGCCTGCGCTATTAGCGGAGGACAATTCTTTTACAATAACTATTCAGTAGTGAAAGGTGCAGACCATGTAATTCCTGTCGATGTTTATATACCAGGCTGCCCTCCCCGTCCGGAAGCCTTGTTGCATGCCTTAATAACACTGCAACAAAAGATCAAGGATGGACTAACAAGAGAACAAATCAGGAGTGAAGCAACGAAAATCTAACCCTGAGTCGCGGGTTTGTAACTCGAAACCCAAAACTCAAAACTGATGATATGACAAACGAAGAATTAAAAGCAGAGCTATTATCCCTTCAGCCTTCATTGACCTTTGAAGAGGGTGGAGAATGGCTGACCATAAATGTTGATCCGGAAGCATGGCCTTCGTTTGCAAAACGACTTCGTAACAAAGAAAGCTTATTCTTCAATTATCTTTTTTGCCTGACCTGTGTTGACTGGAAGACACA
>DATDNL010000716.1:0-9527 GCA_036518315.1 Flavisolibacter sp.
GTTACGGATGTGATTGCGAGGTCGGTGTAGCCATTGTCAAAGAACCATCTTTTCCAGAACCAGTTCAGGTTTTTACGGGAGCCAGCATTCATACAATTGAAGAAATCATAAGGCATTGGATGCTTGCCATGCCATTGTTCAATGTAGTAATGCAAGGCCTTTGTGAAGAGGCTGTCCCCTAACATGTCTTTTACATACAAATATCCGAAGGCAGGTTTTGGATAAGAATTGAGGAAATAAGAGGTTCCTGACAATTGTGTTGACAAAGTGGTGATAGGCAGATCCACTTCGGTTGCCGCATTCGATTCGTAGGGTTGGACACCATAATCATCAACAAGGGAGGAATCGATCATTGGTGAGATCAGCCATTCACCGATAGTGGCCCAACCTTCGTCCATCCAGGCATATTTGGTTTCATTAATGCCCATGTAGAAAGGAAACATGGTATGAAAGATCTCATGATCGGTGAGCTCAATACTTTCGGCTCTATCCTTTACAGGATTGTCATTGACCATCATCGGGTATTCCATCTGGTCCAAACCATCAAAGACTGTTTCGTGCGGATAGGGAAAAGGCCATTTAGGGAAACGATAACTCATCGACTCAACCGTTTTCCTTGCATCATTAATCACTTCGAAATAGTCCTTATGCCTTGGATTGAAGACAGCATCGACTCTTGTTCTGCGTTTAGTGATTGGGTCCACGACGAGCGAGGACGACTTCCATATATAATGATTGCTGGTGGCGAACACAAAATCGGTAACATCGTTCGCGGTGAAATGCCAGGTATTAAAAGCGTGGTCCGTAGTAATGTTTTGTTTTAAGTCTGCTGTATCGATAATACTCGTAACAGCATCATTTGTTTCAGCCTCTTTGATTCTTTGCAAATAGACAGGGTTGAACACGTTGCTTCCGTTTTGCAATTCACCTGTCGCCCAAACGACGAAGCCCTTAGGCACGGTGATCTCCGCATCGAAATTGCAGAAGTCATTGTAGAACTCCTGGGTGCCGTTATACTGGTTGCGATTCCAGCCGTCAATATCATCGTACACCGCAATGCGAGGGAAGAAATAGGCGATGAAGTCAGCGTTGGGCTCTATCTCGCCGGTACGAACATGCGATCCTTTATTCAGTGTGTAGTGATACTCAATCTTGAAATCAATAGATGCACCGCGAGTAATTGACTGCCTGTTAATGGTCATATTTGTTGCATCGATCCGTATTGTTTTCTGGTCAAGCCGTTTATGGTTGGCCCAAATGGAGTCAATGATCACTCCATCAGTAAGGTCTTCGGCGGCAATCGTTGACTCGCGCGGTGTGCCTTTCTTGTAAAGGTTGGGATAGAGTTTGAAGAGAATTTCTTTCAAGGTGTCGGGGCTGTTATTGAGGTAATGGATGTCGACCGTACCCGATACCAATCGTGTGTCGGGAGCGAAGTTGACCGCCAGCTTATAGTTGGCCGTATTCTGCCAATAATTTTTACCCGGCTTCCCGTCCGGTGTTCGGGTTTCTTTGAAATAAGTCGCCTCGATATTCTTTGGAATAAATAACTTTTGAGAGAAGACATTTAAAGTAATACAAGCAAAGAGAAATAGCATCGGGACCTTTCGCATAGGAAAACAATATTTTGCAATTTATGGCGCCGGTACTATTTCTACGTGAAAGAAATGATAAAGGATCGCTACTATTGGTGAGGTTGTTTAAGGAGTTGGGCAGCTGTAATTTAACCACGTACTCCTCTAGTTGAATGTTGGAAGTACCTAAATTGTAATACAACCAATTGCGGCCGGATAAAACCAATGCATCCACCAGGAATCAATAAAAAGGAATAAAAGATACGATCTGCTCAAGATAGAATTGGTCGGTCGTATCAAAATGGCCGAGTTCCTTACTGTCCACATCCAGCACTCCTACCACTTCGTCATTGAACAGTATGGGAACGACGATCTCCGATTTAGAAGCAGTGCTACAAGCGATATGACCGGGAAACTTTTCAACGTCGGGAACGATCAATGTTTTTCTTTCTGCCCAACTGCTTCCACACACTCCTTTTCCTTTTCTTATCCGCGTGCAGGCTACGGGTCCCTGGAAAGGTCCGAGGACGAGTTCTTCCTTCTTTACTAAATAAAAGCCTACCCAAAGCCAGTTGAACTGCTCTTTAAGAGCCCCTGCAACGTTGGCAAGATTGGCAATCAAATCGGTTTCGCCTTCCAACAAACCTTTGATCTGTGGGATGAGTGCTTCGTATTGTTCTTGTTTTGTTCCTGTAGCAATGGTTAAGTCTTCAGCCATGGGACAAAATTAAAAAACAAAAGCCGCCCAAAGGCGGCTTTATAAATTCGTTATCACTACCTAGTTATTTCCTCCACCGCCATTCTGACGTTGTTGCTGCATTTGCTTTCTCATTTCGTCGAAGAAATCATTCACAGCTTTAATCTGATCGTCGGTCAATGGAATCGCCTTGAATTGTTTGTTATTGTCGGCTTGTATCTCGTCCATCTTTTTCTTCCTGTCTTCCTGGCTTAGATCCCTCATACCGCGCATTTGCTGGCGTGAAGCCAATTGGATGTCGCAAACCTTTTCGGCCTGTGCATCTGTAAGTTTAACCTTTTCAACTAACTGGGGTTTTACTCTCTCTTTGTAGCGTTGCGCCATCTGGGCAGGATCAAAATTTCCGTTTCCCTGCTGTGCGTTTACGTTTGAAACTAACACCGTTGTAAATACAGCAACCAGTACTAACAGCTTTTTCATAATTATTTGTTGTTTGAGACGGGAAGATAGAAATCCTGCAAGTTAAACAAGGTTAAAAAAGCCTACTGTACTTCAAATAATAGCAACTGCGTAACCTCCTCCTTTGAGAAATTGTTATCCGAAACAAAAATGAGCGAGGGATGGCCGCCCGGCAGTTTAGGACCGAAGGTCATGCCCTCGATATTGTCAATGTAAATACCGAGATCATCCATGTTTACCACTAATCTCTTGGTGACGGGTGTAAAGACGCCATTTTGTAACGACCCCGTGTTCAAAACGTTGGAAGCGCCGTTCAATTCCGCCAGGTAAACCTTAATGGTGCAAGGCATTCTGCCGGTTGAAAAAGACCGTTCAATCACCAACAGTTGGTGGTCGTTGATGGCCAGGATATCGGGAACACCATTGATCTTGAAAGCACCGGGAGGATTTGCCGGGTAAGCTACGGGATCAATTTTGTAGGCATACTCCGCCTCGGGCGTCCGGGTCTTCACATCAAACTTTATGAATCTCACCCATCCTGTCGAGTCATACAAGCCGGCCGTTGGCCCATCCTCATATAACGGTTCCTCGACACTGACAAATAGTTTATTATAACTCTGATTGAAACTGAGACCTTCAAACACGCCGTTTCGTCTTGGTCCTTTTTCAACAGCCTGCATGTGCATATTCGATGGCAGCACGAAACTGTCGATATACTTTCCCTGCCTGTTGATGATACGGATAGATGGATCTTCGAGTACGACACCCTCCTTTCTTACGATCCTCTCCCCTTCGCTGCTCCACACCAGTTGATTGGTCTTTGGGTTATATCGCATTGCTTCAGGATCGGGTGCGTGATAAGGATCTTGTTTTGAATTGGGATAGACCGTTCCGTTTGGCTGTAACATGTTGTTTACAGAAACAAATGCTACGCTATCGATGCCTTTGGAACCAAATGAAATCTTAGCCGAATAAAACCGGGAAGCATTAAATTCAGAACGATCATCAGAAATTAAATAGTAAATCTTGTGCTTAGCATCATAATCGATCCCGGAAAGGCCGCCAATGATGGTGTTGCGAAACGACTTGTTGTAAGGAATGTCGTATTGGCCTACGAGTTTTAGATGTGACGTATCACTAAAGCTGATGTTTTTCTGAGAGGTACAGGAAATAAGAAGGAAGCTGACTGATACGAATCTTAGAAAATAATTCATCTTCGATAATTTGTAAAGCATAAAGCCGGGTTTCAAAATTGCTTAACTTTTGCGCCCAAACAAAACGAAGATGAGAAGAACTCTATCAATTCTTTTGATATCCACGATTTCAATACTCTTAGTCTGCTGCAATTCCAACACCAAAACAGAAGGCAGCACCTATACTGAAGATGGATTTGCAGCCTTTAACGCCGACACACTTCGCCATGACATCACCGTTCTGGCAGCGGACTCACTGATGGGACGCAAACCATTTACCCAAGGTGAAACAAAAGCTATCAGCTATCTACAAAGACGTTTTGCCGAAGTGGGATTAGAACCAGGCAATGGCCATAGCTATTTGCAGGATGTACCGATGGTAAATATTGAGACAAGGGCTGATTCAGTCATGCAGGTGCAGTCACCCAAAGGCAATTTCCAGTTGAAAGGTTTTGACGATTACGTCATCTGGACCGATAAGACCGATTCTCTAATTAGTCTGAAGAATACTGAACTCGTATTTGCCGGGTACGGTGTAAATGCTCCTGAACGAGGATGGAACGATTATGCAGGCCTGGATGTAAAAGGCAAAGTGGTGATGGTGCTCGTGAATGATCCCGGCTATGGAATTGACTCATCGCTTTTCAAAGGGGACACCATGACTTATTATGGAAGATGGACTTATAAGTTCGAGGAAGCGGCAAGGCAGGGAGCCAAAGGTTGCCTCGTTATTCATAATACGAAAGCGGCCAGCTATCCATTTACTGTGGCTCAAAATAACTGGAACGGTTCTCACCTCCACCTTGACGACAGGGGAAAGGGCACCAAATATTGCGACGTGGTTGGGTGGATATCGGGTCCTGCGGCCATCAAATTACTGAATGCTTCAGGCTACGATTCTACTTTGTTCAACAGGGCCGCAACGAAAGGATTTAAAGCGGTAGCTCTGAACGAGAAGCTTTCGACCCATATGAAAGTGACCGCGACCTTCAACCAATCTCACAATGTGATCGGTAAGATTACGGGGTCTAAACATCCCGACGAATACATCATTTATTCGGCGCACTGGGATCATCTCGGTGTCGGCAAGCCCGACGAAACAGGCGACAGCATTTATAATGGAGCACTCGATAACGCCAGCGCCACAGCCGGTCTATTGCAACTGGCAAAGGCTTTCAAAAGCATGAAGACGAAACCCGACAGGACGATCATTTTTCTTTCGGTCACGGCAGAAGAGCAGGGATTGTGGGGATCGGCTTATTATGCACAGAATCCTGTGTATCCCGCGAACAAGACACTCGCCAACATCAACATGGACGGACTCAATAATATTGGAAAGACAAAAGACATTATCATTGTGGGCCAGGGTCAATCTGATCTCGAAGATGATCTGAAACAAGCCGCACAAAAAATGGATCGCTATACTTCTTTTGAAACGCATCCTGAGGCGGGCTATTATTATCGCTCTGATCATTTCAACTTCGCCAAAGTGGGCATTCCTGCTTTATATACTTCCCGTGGAATTGATGTTATTGGAAAAGGAAAGGGCTTTGGAAAGCAGCAGGAAGACGACTACCGTGAGAAACATTATCATCGTCCCTCCGATCAGATCAACAGCGAATGGAACCTTGATGGAGCCATCGAGGATTTGAAACTCATGTTCATGGTGGGTAAGCATGTTTCCGAAACAGAACAATGGCCCGAGTGGAAAGAAGGAAGTGAATTTAAAAAGCTAAGACCCCAGGCAAGCGGTGGCGCGGGCGCGCCCAAATAAGTCAGGGAGGACGCATATCCTATAAATTAATCTTATTCTTGTTTTCTCCAACTGACCAGAATCATACCGTTGGTCAACCCGCATCATTCTGGCAGGGTTGACTAAGTAGTTGCTTTATGCCAAATAACGATTGTATGATTGCGACGATTTCTATCCGCAGTTTGCATATGGAGTACCAGCTATGGACACGCGAACTACTTTTTTACAAGGAAGAGATTAAGATTTTCGAAGAACATCTGACAGCGATTCTCGAAAGAAATAACCGCAACGGTGTGCCTGCCCAGGTCGAGCATTTCCAAAACCAATTCATACTACAGAAAGAAGTAATAGACTTTCTTAAGCACGACCTCATTGTTTCCGAGCGGCAGCTCGCCAGCTTTGCCCACGAACTCTCAGGCGAGGGCATAGACACCATAAAAATGGACAACCACGCCAAGCTCAGGGAACGGATGGCAACCTTCAGAAAGATCTACCGGGAAATGAAAAATGAGTTCAGACGGTTCGAAATGCAGTGGATGTAAGTAATTTTACTTACATGCAAACCCAACGATTCCCCGCCTCCGAGAGAGGCGTCAAAAACATTGGCTGGCTTCAAAGCAATTTCTTCTTCTCTTTTAGCGACTACCAGCAACCCAACAAATCAGCCTTCGGTACGCTGTTCGCTTTCAATGATGATTATGTTCAACCCGGGAAGGGCTTCGGTATTCATCCGCACATGAACATGGAAATCATTTCGGTCATGCTCGCAGGAAGTATGAACCATAAAGACACCATGGGCTACAGCAACATTGTTCATGAAGACTGGGTGCAGATCATGAGTGCAGGCAGTGGCCTGAGGCATGAAGAATATAACGTTGGTGAAGTCGACGTTAACTTTCTGCAGATATGGATCCTTCCGAAATTGCAGAACATCAATCCGCGTTACCAGTTCCGCCATTTCCCCAAAGAGAAGCGCAGGAACAAACTCCAAACGATTATTTCGGGAGAAGAAGGAATGGAACATTGCTGGATCAACCAGAACGCGAAGCTGAGTCTTGGCTTATTTGATGCAGGTCAGAAGGTCAGTTACACCTTCAACCCAACAAATAAATGCCTGTTTTTTTTCGCTATAACAGGCAGCATTACCGTCTCGGGAAATCAATTACCGCAAAGAGATGCCATCGGTATTTGGGATACGAACCAGGTCGATATTGTTTGCGATGAGGATTGTGAGTTCCTTCTCATTGAAACACCAATCAATCAAAAATAATTCCCGGCATCCTTGTTTTCAATAATTTAGTCGCTTTTAATTCAAACCATGAAGCGACTTATTACACTTGTTTACTTAATCCTCTTCGCACTGGCGTTGCAGGCGCAAACGAATACTCTTGATAGTGCGTGGGTAAGAGAGAATTATTACAAGCTCGAAAAGATGATACCTATGCGCGACGGTATCAAGCTGTATACTGCCATCTATTTACCGCGCGACTCCAGCGAGCCTCACCCAATACTAATTCGACGTACGCCCTACTCTTCCGCTCCTTATGGTAACGCTTTCCCTGATGGGTTCTGGAATACCTATTACCGTTTGTACATGAGAAAGAATTATATCATGGTAGTACAAGATGTTCGTGGCAAGTACATGAGCGAAGGACAATATGTTGACGTTCGCCCTTATATCGAAAACAAAACGGGCAACCAGGTTGATGAAGCCAGCGACACCTACGATGCTGTTGACTGGCTAGTGAAGAACGTACCTAACAATAACGGTAAGGTGGGCGCGTTTGGAATCTCCTACCCGGGCTTCTATTCAACGATGGTGGCACTGAGTGGTCATCCTGCGGTAAAAGCGGTGAGTCCGCAAGCGCCGGTTACCGACTGGTTCCAGGGTGATGATTTCCACCATAACGGTGCCTTTTTCATCATGGACGGCTTTTCGTTCTATTCGGGATTCGGCAAGCCAAGGCCAAAACCTACGATGCAAGGGGCCGGAGGATTTCAATTTCCTTCGCCGGACAATTATAATTTTTACCTGCAGACAGGCACGCTACAGAACTTCGCCAAGCTCATGGGCGACAGCGTTCAATTTTGGCAAGACCTCTATGCGCATCCCAATCTCGACGCCTGGTGGAAAGCAAGGAACACGAGAAACTTCGTTCAACATATTCCTTCGTCAACCGCGACACTCGTCGTTGGCGGCTTGTTCGACGCAGAGGATTGTTTCGGCGCCTGGAACCTTTACAAGGCGATCAATCAGAAAGCCAGCAACAACAACAAGCTCGTAATTGGTCCCTGGTTTCATGGAGCGTGGGGCGGCAGAAGCGATGGCAGTGCCTTAGGTAATGTAAGGTTTGGAAGCAAAACCACCGAATGGTACCAAAACAATGTTGAAGTACCCTTCTTCGATTTTTATTTGAGAGGCAAGGGCGACAGCGCTACAATCAAAGAAGCCACTGTTTTTTTCAGCGGAGAGAATCAATGGCACCAGTTGCCGCAATGGCCGCCTGCTAACGAACAATCGCAAAATCTTTACCTCCAACCAAATGGCGGCTTGTCGTGGACAAAGGCATCAGCTTCCAATTCTTTTACCGTATACACGAGTGATCCTAACAAACCCGTTCCCTACACGGAAGATGTGCATTTGAACAGGACAAGAGAATATATGACCGACGATCAGCGCTTCGCTTCGCGCAGACCCGATGTCATCGTCTTTCAAACAGATACGTTGACAAATGATGTAACGCTCGCAGGCCCATTATATGCTGATCTCTTTGCTGCCATTTCCACTACCGATGCCGACTTCGTTGTAAAGCTGATTGATGTCTTCCCCGACAATTTTCATTATCCCGATGATTCGGCACCAACGGGCCGCTCAGCAAGTGGATCCTATCCTATGGGTGGCTACCAGATGCTGGTGCGTGGTGAAGTCATGCGCGGCCGCTTCCGTAAGAGTTTTGAGAAGCCGGAAGCCTTTACACCGAATAAAGTAGAAGAAGTGAAGTTTTATCTGCCCGATGTTGCCCATACCTTCAAAAAAGGACACCGAATAATGGTGCAGGTACAAAGTAGTTGGTTTCCCCTGGTAGATCGTAACCCGCAAAAGTTTGTCAATATCTACGAAGCGAAGGCTAACGATTTTCAGAAAGCGGAGATCAAGATCTATCATAGCAGTCAATATCCTTCGAGTATCCAATTGCCTGTTCTGAAATAAATAATACTACCAGAATGATTGTCAAACGGCCTGTTGCACTACAAGGGCCGTTTTGCTTTTGGTATTGAGATCAAAAGCGAGCGATTAGCCCTGGAGAAATACAATGCAGAATGAATTACTATTCAGGTGGGTAAGTCCCAGACATGCCGGGATATCGCCCGGTTGTGACCCGGATATTTATATCATTGTTATTTAACATACATCGAGTAGCCTCATAGTTGCTATTAAGCTGCAGCTTGTCTTTAGCATTACATCCTTGTTAGATAATGAGAAGCTTGCTGGCCTTAACAGCCGATACTCCAATTTTTAAAGCCTTTACTTCATCCTGGACTGTGTTACATGTAGTAACTTGCGCAGCAATTATTGCAATGCTATCACAAAACCTATTGGTGTTTGGTTATAAAACATTGTCACATCTTCATCTGAATTATCGTATGAAATATTTAGCCTGGATTTTATTGCTTCCCTTATTTACTTCAGCCCAACAGATCATCCCGCAGCCCGTAAGTATGAAGACCCTACCGGGAAATTTCGTTGTCAGCAAAAGCACGGTCATTAAGGCAAACGATGCGGAGGACAAGAAAACAGCCGCTATATTCAATGACTACCTTCAACAGATCTATGGTTTCAAGTTGCCCAT
>DATDNL010000717.1:0-2098 GCA_036518315.1 Flavisolibacter sp.
GACATGTTCTGACGTACGTAGCTTGTGTTTCCTTTCGAAATTTCCTCACTCTCACTCGAGCTTTGCTTATTGTTAAACTCATTCACCTTTTTCTGGTATTCCTTCGCCTCCTTATCAAGTTCTACTAACAGGTCGTGGCGCTGCTGCGGACTAAGTTTCATGAACTTGCTTCCATATTTCTTATTGGCAGCATCATTTAATTTCGTCATGCCTTCACGGAAAACTTTCTGATCACCGGCTTCGTAGCAATCATTCACCATCACAGTCATAAACCTGCCAACATCTGCAGCCTTAGCTCCGGGTGAAGAGGTTTGGGGTAAAATAGTTTCACCTACCTCGTTCAGGTATGCAATATCGTCTTCCGTCCATTCCTGGTTGTTGCCGGTTTTCGTTTTACAACCTGTTATGAATGCATCTGCTCCGATCACGGCACCTCCAACGAGGATGCTGATATACTTAACGGCTTCTCTTCTTTCCATATAATGTTTTTTAGAAAGACTTGGTTATATTATTTTTCTTCTTATAAAGAATTCAGCCCCGAATGGCCACATCGTCATATTTTCACATTGTCACATTGTCCATCAGGCCCAGTTCAAGCTGTACCCATCCCTGTATTTTCTCTTTACAAACTGGTTCACATCGTCAAAGTTCGTCACCCTCATGTTGTCATTGTCCCAAACGAGTTTCAGATATCTGCCCGGATAGTCAAAACCCTTTCCATCTGCTTTGGGTTTCCTTATATCAAATCCACGCACGGCAAGATTCGCCATCAACAGAGCCTCTGTAACAGGCCCCGCAATTTCAAATGGAGAGCTCACGGCTTTGTTCCCATAGCCTGCGATGCTTGCTTCAACCCATTGTGCATAATGGCCTTCAGCACCACCCGGAACACGGGGATATTTCTGTTTTACTTTTACTTCTTTTGTCCTGGAAATGGGAAGGAGCCTCGGATCTGCACCATAAGTGCCGCACATCATCTTTCCTTTGGTGCCAATGAATAATGTCCCGTTGCCACCATCACCAAATAGTTCATTAGGACCCAGTTCTTCAGGCCTCTCTGGTTGTATTCCACCATCCATCCAATGAAACGTTACCTCATGCTTCGTCTTGTTTGACCTGGGGAAGGTCATTATAACATGACTCGATGGAGGACAGCTTTCGGGGAAATAACCACGTTTGAATTCATCTACATACACACTTCCCACACTCGCCTGTACATCTTTTACGTATTTCAAATTCAACACGCGAAAAGCTGGTTCTATGATATGACAACCCATATCGCCTAAGGCACCTGTTCCATAGTCCCACCATCCTCTCCAATTAAACGGTACTAGTTTGTCAACATAATCTTTATACGGCGCTGTACCTAGCCAAAGATTCCAATCGAGTTCCTTCGGCACTTCAGCCTTTTGCGAAGGCCACGGTATCCCTTGAGGCCATACGGGTCTGTCGGTCCAGCAATAAACTGTATGAACATCTCCAATAATACCCGCATCATACCATTCCATTAATTGGCGAACTCCATCACCCGAAGCTCCCTGGTTACCCATTTGAGTGACCACCTTATATTTCTGTGCAGCCTGCGTCAATACTCTCGCTTCGTAAACGTCGTGAGTAAGCGGTTTCTGAACATAAACATGTTTTCCCAATTGCATGGCTGCCAACGTTGCTACAGCATGATTATGATCGGGTGTGGAGACTGAAACGGCATCAAAGTTCTTTGACTCTTTATCCAGCATTTGTCTCCAGTCCTTGTAATACTTTGCTTTTGGAAAAGCTTTGACCGAATTGGCGGCCCTCCTGTCGTCTACATCGCACAAAAAGGCAATGTCGGCCTTCCCGCTTTTATAGAAATTCATGATGTCGCTTTCACCCTTACCGCCGACACCTATACCCGCGACGATCAATCTATCGCTGGGTGCTATGAACCCTTTACCACCCAAAACAAACCTCGGTACGATGAAAAAACCAGCTGATGCTAGCGCTGTTTTCTTGATGAAATCCCTTCTTGAAGTCTGGTTCGATCCTTTAACTTCTTTTTCTTCCATAAGTACTTCGTTTAAATATTAAAACCACGGTTCCTTGATTCAAATGATTG
>DATDNL010000718.1:0-6717 GCA_036518315.1 Flavisolibacter sp.
CTGCATACATCAGGTATACATCCGCCATGCGCAAATAAGGAATGATAATGTTTATATTATTCCATTCATTGTCTACACTATTGCACTTGCCCGTAACAAATTTGCGCTCAAGATACCCCGTGCGACTACAATCGTTATCTCTGCGCAAATTGCCTCCGTTAAACAGTCGTGCATAGCGATAATCCTTTACGTTCGCACCACCTGTTCCGTAGAACATTTGGACACTATCATAAGTGATATCTTTATAAAAACGTGGATCCCGGTTACTCCATGGGTCACTTACGTCGTATCCGGACGTAGGATCATCAATAGGTAAGCCATTGGCCATTCCAAAATTATCCACGTAGTTTGCCGTAGGTGATGATATAGCAGCCTCGCCACCCAACGGTGGAGGAATGAACATATTAACGAGCGACCACCGTGATTGCCATCCTGCATAAGTTGGCGGAGCAAAAAGCACCTCTACGAGATTACCGGCTTTTCCGGGCTGCTTGCCTTGACCGTTAGAAATGGTGTAAAAGTTATCAGTATAGTTGGACCAGGGTAGTAATTGGTAATTGGCTCTATTATCATCTGATAATTTCATCAACCTATAAAATGCGTCAGCCGCCTGTTTGCACAAGTCCTGGTCGTAGGTAGGACTACCACCCGACGCCTCATTCATCATCGGGCTTGCTGCATAAAGCAAGTCCTTTCCTTTGAAGCCGAGAGCAGCCGACTTCGTAACTCGTCCCAGGTTATTGCCTAATGTCTTCTGTCCTACTCCAACACTATCCCAGTTAGCTGGCAATAATGCAGCAGCGTCTTCAAAATCCTTTGCTGCCTTGAGCGCTGTTTGCTTGTACGTGAGCCGGGGTAATTCCAGTTTAGCGGAACTCGATAACACCGTATCTATATAAGGAAGACCACCCCAGAAGCTCATTAACTGGAAATGAAAGAATCCGCGGAAGAACAATAGCTGTCCTTTGATCACATCTTTTTCTTCCTGGGTCGCGTCCGCCATCTTATCCAGGTTAGCGAGGCCAATGTTAGCTTTCCGTATACCATACCAGCTCAACGGCCACAAACCTTTATTGTGGCTCTCATTGTTTTGAGTATTCGGGCCACTGTCATCAAGCCAACTGTTGTCCCATCCGCCTCCTCCTGTTCTCCACGCCCAGTAGTTTCCATTGTCAAACTCTGAATTAAGCCTGTAGCCGGCGATCGTCGTCGACAATATATCATCTGCCGTATTCCATTCCCCGTTCCATGTTGATTTCGACATATCAGGCAGACAGCAATACAATTCCTCGACAAAGCCTTGAAAATTCTGGAAGTTGACAAACACATCTTTCTCCGAAATGCCTGCTTGCAGCGGCCTGTCCAGGTATTTCTTACAGGACATGACTCCCGACACCAGGAGAAAAACGCCTGCCGTAACGATGATTTTTATCTTAGATTTCATATTTACTTGTTTGTATGTTATAAACCGAGACTCAGACCTAAATTCACACGTCGAACCGTTGGATAGGCCCCCTGCCCCGCATAATTCGACGATCCGATATTAGCTTCACGATCATCCGGCATCTTGCTCCAGAAAAGCAGGTTGCTGCCGTTGAGATAAACACGCAGGGACTGAACTCCACTTTTTTTCAAGCTTACCGCGTTGAACGTATAGCTGATCTCAGCAGCTTTCAAACGCAGGTAAGAACCATCGTAATTGTAAAAATCACCATAGCTATACAAATGTGATTTCCACCGTGGAAGCGGAGAAGTAGCATCGGTATTGTCCGGCGTCCAATAGTCCCCCTGTTTGAAAACGGAGTTGAGGCCACCACCGAAATTGGTCTGAGACAAGTTACGGGTAACGTTGTTTACTCCATAGAATTGAACAAACACGCTTAATCCCTTAAAGTCCACACCTAGCGTTCCGGTGTACGTATTCTGTGGTCTTTCAGGATAAGCATAAGGCACATTGTCTTTGTCATCTATTACACCATCTCCATTAAAATCAATCAGATTAAAGTTGCCAGGTAGTTTCTCCTTGTCGTAGGAATTTACTGCGGTACTTCCATACACTTGGTTCCAGTCGTTATAATATCCTGAGCGTATCTGCGACCTGTATTGGCCGATCTGGAAACCCTGTTGCTTCAAATAAGCATCCAGCAATTGAGGATCATCAGCCTCAAGGATCTCATCCTTGGAGTGTGTCACAGCGAAGTTTGCCCAGATCCGCATGTCTTTGCTAATACGGCGATTGGTTTTTATTTCCAATTCATAGCCTCTCACTTTAGTCTTTCCAAGGTTGGCAACCGGTGGTGTACCGCCAAAATAAGCAGGTACGGCCCTTCTGTTGCCGGCCAACAGAATATCATAACGATAATCACGGAACACATCGAAGTTGCCCTCGATAAGTCCATGCAAAAACGAATAGTCAAGACCTATGTTTGCTTTCTGCACAGTCTCCCAATGCACATCAGGATTGCCGATAGCAGTCTCTCTGTACCATCTATAGGGACTACTGGCATTGTAGTCGCCCATTGGCGTCTGACCTGAAGATCCATTCGGTCCTCCATATGCCCACTGAGTCAGGTATAACCAACGGCCGTTCACACGGTCATTTCCTACGAGTCCGTACGAACCACGCAGTTTCAGAAGGGTAATCCATGAAAGCTTCTTCATGAATTCTTCGTTGCTTATTGTCCATCCAAGTGCACCTGACGGGAAGAAGTCGAACCTGTACTGTGGACCAAACTGGTCAGAACCATTATACGCCCCATTGAATTCAGCAAAATACTTGTTTGCATAATTATAGGTTATCCGGCCTACCCAGTCTTCCCGGTAGTTAGCGAAGGAACTACCGCTGGCATTTTCATTGCGCATGAATAAGCCCATCTCTGTGATATTATGCCTTCCAATCTTTGCAGAATGGTTCACCTGCACCTGGTAAACTTTTTGTCTTCTTGTAAGGTTATTCTGCATGGCATCAGCCCTGGTTGACCAAAGAGGCACTACATAGTCAAATTGGTTAGCACCCGTAGTATTTCTGTAAATAACTGACCCATCCTGGCCAATGTATTTTTGTATCGAACTTCCGTCGTCGTAAATACCACCTATCGATCCAAAAGTGTTGTCCAGTGAATAGGTAGCTTTGACGTTCAGGTTTTTTACCAACATTCCCAGGTCCTGCGTCAGCGTAAAATCAGTGTTGATCTGCGTCGTCTTTGTGTTTCTCAATCCGTTATTAGAGAGTATCTGCGCAGAATTGTTGGTTGATACGGGATCGAGAGGATAGTAGCCCCATGAGCCATCGCTGTACTGCGGGAAAAAGAGATCCGGCGCCAGGCCGTAGATCGACTGGTACCAGCTATACTCAAATCCGCTCCAGCTATCCTGCTTGTTTCCATACAACCCGGCGAGGTTCGCCTGGAGCGTGGTGCTCCCGGTTAGTTTGAAATCCATATTGGAACGGACATTCAACCTGTCATAAAAGAATCCCGGTGAGTAACCTTTATAATTGTCATGGATCTTCATGATGTCTCCCTCGTGCAGGACATCCACCGCCGTAAAATATTTTACGAAAGAAGAACCACCCGAAACGCTCAAATTGGCATTGTACGACATTGCGTAGTTCTTGACAGATTCCTCCTGCCAGTCAACGTTTGGATACCTTTGTGCTTCATCTGCGTTTGCAGGGTAACGATATTTATTAATGATAGCTTGCGGCGTATAATCTCCCCACGAGTCCGGCTTGACGCCGAGTTCACGTTCGATGGCCCAGTTCCTGATAGTTAAGGCATCGTAAGAATCGTATTTCTGAGGAAGACGGGAAGGAATTTTAACGGTGGTGTTGACTGTAAGGTTGATAGCAGCCTTGCCTTCAACACCCCTTTTGGTTGTGATGAGAATAACACCGTTTGCACCCTTGACACCAAAAACCGCTGTGGCGGATGCATCTTTTAAGACTGAAATGCTTTCAACCGATGCGATATCAAGTCCTCCAAGAGAACGTTCAATCCCATCCACCAAAATCAACGGGCTGCTGTTATTCCACGTGCCCTGGCCTCTTATATATATAGTAGGATCTTCAGCTCCCGGCAAACCTGTTCCCTGGACGGTAATGACCCCGGGAACGTTACCTGTAAGCGCTGCCCCGATATTGGAGACTCCCCCTGCCCTTTGTAAGACGGCGCCTGTTGTTTGGGTGATCGCTCCGACTACACTTTGCTTTCTTTGCTTACCATAACCGACCACAACTACATTTTCCATTGCCTGGTTAGAAGCAGTTAGCTGTACTAAAATTTTTTGGTTTTTGCCTATTTTAACTTCCTGCTGGAGGTAGCCAACATGCGTGACAACCAATACTGATTTCTCGCTTGATACATTAATAGTGAAGGAACCGTCAGATCCTGACACAGTGGTATTCTGGCTTCCCCTCTCTGAAATGGTCACACCTGCAAGCGGAACTCCTTTTTCATCTACGATTTTCCCGGTAATTGGGATGCCAAAATAGTTCCCGTTCGGCTCTCCTTTTTTGACTTCATGTGCAAACGAATTCAGTGAGGTCAGACAAATGCACATTATAATTGACACCAGCAAGGCATGTTTGGCGGCAAAATGTGACCTGTCGGACGAACGACCTCGTTTAATTTTTTTCATGATAATGTTTGAATTAGGTAAAAAAGTTTAGGCAGGTCCGGACAGGGAGGTTCTGCCAGACCAGTGAAGAATGGTATTCATTCCTGGGTTCTTGAGAAGTAGTAGCAGTTACGTCACTCTTTTCATACAGCAGTCTTTTAAGTTAAAAGGTCCTTTAAGCTAAAATCGTTAAGCAATGGAACATCTTCACTAAACGAATTTGTCCGAAGGCTAAAGAACCAAAGCTAACGGGTCGAGAAAACGGAACATGGCTCATTTGTTGAAACTAATGGAACAAATGTTTTTTCTCGCTTTCGCCCGTTTAGAATGACAAAAATCAGCTCCAGTAAAATAAAATGTTTAAACGACATTTATTCCGAATCCTTATATTTGACATAGGCGAACACCGACAATTGGCTGCGTTCAACTCGAATATTCGAAAGGTGACAACAAGGAGGATCGATTATCCAGGGACTAAAATTGGGTCGTTCGTTTTGTCACATAATTCCCAGAATGAAATATAGTGTGCTTTAGAAGAGCGACGCCGCACGATTGTTGAATTTGTACAACTAAATGAGCTGCTTTATTCGTGAGTTATAAAAAACAAATACTGTTTGTTATTTGTTCCTGTCTCCTTTGGATGCACGGGTTCTGCCAGGAAGAAATCAGCTTTACCTCACTCACAACGAAGGAAGGCCTTTCGTCAAATTCCGTAAATGCTATTCTCAAAGATCACCTCGGTCTTATATGGTTCGCGACTGTCGATGGACTGAATAAATTTGACGGCACACAGTTTACCGTTTATCGCAACAAGCCCGGGGACCACGCAAGCTTACAATCCAACGAAATACTCTCAATTTATGAAGACAAGAAAGGAAACTTATGGGTAGGCACGGGCGGCGGTTCGCTAAGTCTTTACGACAGGCAAAACGATGCCTTTATAAACTTTCCCTCGGTTCAAGGCCCCAATTCAATACCGAACAACGTCATCAATAGTATTTGCAGTGACTTCCAGGGGAAAATTTGGATTGGACATTGGAATGGCGTGAGCATCCTGGACCCGACAACTAAACATATTGCTGATTTTCCCACGGGCTTTCAAAAATCAGGCAGTTTTATTACAAAACCGGGCTTGTGCCTTTTTGAAGACAGCAGGCACTCGATGTGGATTGGAACAAACGGAGGCCTTTTTCAATACGACCCCACCACAAAGTCACTAAAACAATATGTCCATTCTTCTGAGCCCTCAAGCCTCATAAACAACAACATCACCTCAATAGCTGAAGACAAGAAAGGCAATCTATGGATTGGCACCGCAGAAGGTATAAGTATGCTTCAACCTGGAGGACAGGGCTTCGCCAATTACAAACGAAGCAGTATCATTAACTCGATAGCCGTTGACGGCGATAACCTTTGGATCGGAACGAATGAAGGTCTTGAGATACTCGATGCCAACACGCGTCAGATCACTAATTTGAGATTTGACCATAGAAACATACATAGCCTGAATGCACAGGAGGTCAAATCTATTTACATCGATAAGAATGGCATCTACTGGTTAGGAATGATTGGCGGTGGCGTCAATAAACACGACGACAACCTTAACCTTTTCAACATAGTGCAAAGCAATGTTTTTGATAAGCAGGGACTTAACGCTCCTATCGTCACCTCGTTTGCCGAATACAAGGAAGGAAAGATCTATGTGGGAACCGATGGAGGGGGCCTCAGCTTATTCGATCGCAAAACAAGGCTCTTCGAGCACATACATATTCAATCAAAAAGACAAAGTGTTGATAAGCGACTTGTCGTGCTTGCTTTGGAAATGACGAAAAAGAAAAAGTTATTCATAGGCACTTTTGCGGACGGCCTGTTCATGCTCGATCCGGCCTCTGGTAGCTATACGCAACTAATGGCAGGCAACAATTCACAGGACATTAGTTCAAATAACATTTTTACTATAAAAGAAGACAGTAAAGGATCCATCTGGGTAGGAACGAATGGAGAAGGTATAGATGTTTTGACGGCCGAAGGGAAGATTTTGAAAAGATATACCCCCGACCCGAGGTTCCCTGGTGATGTTAAGCTGCCGATCAATGGATT
>DATDNL010000719.1:0-5662 GCA_036518315.1 Flavisolibacter sp.
TGTCGTCAACAGTGGCTTCATGAAAAGCTTTGGTGCCGATGCGCTGTTTCTCGCACCCGAGTATTTAGGAAATGTTTCATCCATCAGTTTTGCCATTATGGGAATGTCCATTGGCGTTTTCATTATGTGTTGGAACATCACCACGTTCATCTTGTTCAGCAAACATTTTACTTTTCTTGCCGCCACGCAATATCCTTTTTTAAAATACTGCATTAATAACAGTCCCATACCTCTTGCCTTTCTCATCTTTTACTTAATAAGAGCGTATGAGTTTACTCACTACAAGGAACTTATTAATAACGTCGAGATCATCTTCCTTACAGTGGGTTTCATGGCAGGCCTGCTCCTGGTGCTTTCTATTTCGTTTTTCTATTTCTTCCGTGCAGACAAAGCCATTCTTCGCAGACTGCAACCGGCCTTCAAGAGTGCGAAGAACGTCATCTATCATTTTCAACCCGAGCCACATCCGGCCACAATAAAGTCATTGATCTACTCCGAGTGGTTTCTCGATTCATTCTTCCGGGTACGCAAATGCCGAGACGTATCGCACTACTCCAGGGACATAATGGAGAAGATATTCAAGCAGCACCATATTGCTGCGGTCTTTAGCCTTATAATTGCTTACGTTTTTCTCATTCTTATCGGCTTCTTTCTCGACTCCCGGTTTTTTCAATTGCCGGCCGGTGCCAGCATCACCTTGTTCTTTGCCATCTTGATTGGTGTGTGCGGTGCTATAGTCTATTTCTTTCAGAGCTGGAGCGTTCCCGCCTTCCTTGTATTTATAGCGCTGCTCAACTTTCTCTATCGCATCGAGTGGATCGACCCACGCAACAAGGCATACGGTCTTAACTACACAAACGAGAAGGAACAACCACAATACTCCCAAGCCTATTTGCAGGCAATGGCGAATCGCGATTCCGCCAATAAGGACAAGCAGAACATGGAGGCGGTTCTCAATCGCTGGAAGCAGAAACAAGGTGAGACGAAACCACTCTTACTGGTCATGACGACGAGTGGTGGCGGCACCCGCAGTGCCACATTTACGATGGATGTGTTGCAAAGACTCGATAGTTTAACCGGTGGCCAGATCATGAAGAAGACGTTCCTGATCACAGGTGCTTCGGGCGGGATGATCGGCGCGAGCTACTTCCGCGAACTGTATCGTGAAAGGCTCTATGGCAAAAACATCAACCTACAATCACCCAAATATGTCGATGATATTGCAGAAGACTTGCTGAACCCGACCTTTACTTCCTTCATAGCTCGCGACCTATTTGCACCTGAACAAAAGTTCTCGGTCGGTCCTTACAAATATTTACGCGACCGGGGCTATGCTTTCGAATCTGCACTGAATGAAAACACTGAGGGCGTTTTGAATAAGCGCCTCAAGGATTATAGAAATGACGAAGCGGCAGCCAATATCCCATTGATGCTCTACCATACTGTTATTACACGAGATGGAAGAATGATGCTTCTGAATACACAGCCGATGCGTTTTATGATGCAACCTCCGCCGGATTCCACGGGCGATGTTCAACCTGCAGACGCCGTTGACTATACGAGCTTCTTCGCCAAACAGGACCCTTACAACTTAAGGATGTTGAGTATACTTCGAATGAATGCCACCTTTCCTATCGTTCTTCCAAATGTGTGGATGCCTTCACAGCCTGTCATCGACGTGATGGATGGAGGTCTGAGAGATAATTACGGAGTAGAAAACTCGCTTCGCTTCCTGGCGCACATGCAAAAATGGATTGAAGAAAATACAAGTGGGGTCCTAATCCTCCAGATTCGTGACCGTATGGACGGAGGATGGGAGAATCCATACGAATACGATGACCTCACGGGTAATTCCACAAAGCCCTTTTTTTTGTTACAGCACAATTGGTATAAGATGATGGACTACTTCCAAAGCGATATGGAAGATTATTTTGTAAGCAACAGCGGCTATCCGATTCACAAAATATCCTTCCAGTATATTCCACGAAGCGAGGAAACAAAGGCCGCGCTGAGCTTTCACTTGTCCGAACGGGAGAAACTGGATATTGCAGCCTCACTAAACTCGAAACACAACCAGGAAGGCTTCAAAACATTGACAGAACTATTAAAGATTAAGGATAAATCAACCGAAAGGAATCTTTCAATATCTGAACACTAAACTTCTTGCTGGTGTTCACCGGATCACCGTCGATATGCATTGGAGCCAGTTTGGGGTTGTCAATCTTTATTTCTTCGGCCTGGAAGTACAATACACCTGCACTCTCATCGATGACCTCCAGCTTCTGCAACTTATTGAAGCCACCCACCTGCTTAAACGCTTGTAAAAGTGCAACCAGTTTGTTCTGCTCTGCCATCACTACCACATCTAATAATCCATCATGCAGGCTTGCCTTTGGCGCAATGGTGACGTTGTTGCCGAACTGATTACTATTGGCTATGCTGACAAACAAAGCATCTGTTTTCAATTGCTTTCCATTAGATCTTAAAACAAAGGGGTAGGTCTTGGCATTGAAGAAATTAGACACCGTCTTCTTTATGTAAGTCGCCAGCCCTCGGTTAGGGTCATTGGCAAAGTCATGTGCTACCTGTGCATCCAAACCCAGTCCCACCAACATACAGGCAAATGTTTCATTCACGAGGAAAGCATCACACCAATCACTTTTGCCTTTAAAAATTACCTGCAAAGCTTTAGCCGGATTCTTTGGAATGCCTGCACTGAATGCAAGCCCGTTTCCGGATCCACATGGAATAATTCCAAAAGGCAGTTTGAGCTTTCTAAGGCTATTTAACACCTGGTTGATGGTTCCATCCCCACCGGCAATGATGACATCAGTAAATCCCTGCTCCTTTATGATGGGATACAAGTAAGAGTAATCTCCGCTTTCAAGGGAAGGATAAATAGCGAAGTCTATTCCAGCAGCTCTTGTCTTCTCTTCGATGACTTCCTTTAACGAAGTCTTGTTCCTTGTTCCGGAAATGGGATTAACGATGTAAAGTAGTTTCCTCTTCATGCACTATTGTAAAACCAGTGTGCACAAATGTACTCTTCGCAAGCGAACCATCATCTTCATCTTTGGATCGGTTGGAGAATAGAGGGTGTAGAACTTAATTGTCTTATGTTGTTCCAGCAGCGATAGTAAGGCAGCACTCTTCAGCGAAAGTTTATTTCCCTTTACGGTTTGTAGCTCCTGGTCGTTTGTATCATAGATCGACAAGGTTCTTTCCCAGGCTCTGTCCGGTGCCACTTGTTTATAATTGATCTCAAACTTCTTGCTCTTCTTCAGTTCAGCGGCAGTAACAGTGGAAACATTCACCTGCTCGTCTTCCTTGGAGGTTTGCAACAGTACCTTTTTATCAAGACAGACTTTCCAACTGTCCTGTTTTGCAATTGCACCCGTTAAACTTAAAAGAAAAGCAAAAAGCAACTTCATACTCAAATGTAACCAATACTGCTACGGCTAACTGTTTGTAATTTGCAAAAATGGATCAGAACACAGGCAAGTATATTATAGGCTTTGGGGCCATCATTATTGTCGTTGGCCTTATGATCTATTTCTTTCATGATAAACTCCACTGGATCGGCAGGCTACCGGGCGACATAAGGGTGGAAAAGGAAAACTTCAGATTCTATTTCCCCATCACCACCCTAATCCTCCTCAGTCTCGTGCTTACGCTCATCGTCAATATTATCAAGAGATTCTTATAAGGCCAGCCTTTTTTTATTGCGCCATTTCACTAACAGCCACAAACCTTCTGCACTGGACAAGGCAACGATGGCAAACACGGCAGGCACTAAGGCTTTCTCCGAGTTAAGAAAAGAACCAATCATAGCAATTACGTACACTGTCAAAGGCAAGACAGCCATCAATATCAACCCCGGCTTTTTCAACGGTATCCTGAAAGGACGGTGATCGTTGGCCGCAACGCTTCTCAATTTTATCAATGCCACATACTCTAAGGACAGTGCTGCGCCATAAAGAGTGATATCAATGATGACGAGCTCACCGAAGGTCCATAGCACCATTCCGCTCACAACAATCGCGCAGCAGATGATGGAAACGTATGGGCTCTTGTACTTAGGATGCAATGCCTTTAGCTTCGACGGCAACAATTTGTCTTCCGACATTACCTCGGGTATACGACTGACCGAAAGCAATACAGCAGAAAACAGTCCCAGCGCGCTGGCCATACCTCCGAGAGCCACTACGGTTCCCAAAACGTTTCCTCCTACCATTACGGCGACCGAAGGAAATCCTTGTTCTGTGAGCAAACCAGGAGCTATACCTGAATTGATGGCAATGAGTATAGCAATGAAATAAATGGCGAAAACGGCCACGAAGGCAAGCAACACCGAGACCAGGTAGGTCTTTACCGGCTTATTTACTTCTTCGGCATACGTAGTCACATTGTCCCACCCGATGAAATTCCACATCACGGTATAGAGACCGAGGCTCACTGCAGAAAAGGAAGAGTGCTGAAAGGAAGGCTTTGGAATTACAATGTGGCCATGATGCTCCACGAACGACCAGCCAAACAGAACAAGGAAAGGAATCAGAACCAATATGCTCAGGACTATCGATGTTCTTCCGACCGGGACAATACCCAAAATATTAACTCCGGCGGACAGCCAGATGATCAGGAGGCAAATAGGTATTTTATACAACTCCGCCTGCGGGAAGAAGAACGAAAGATATTGCACGAACATTACCGGGTAAATGGCCAGGTCCGCAAAAGTGTATAGCCATGTCCACCATCCTTCATAACAGGCCCAGCGAAGACCAAGAGCTCTTTTCACCCATTGGTAATAGCCACCGGTAATTGGCATCATGCTGTTCAGTTCCAGTATGGTGAAAATGGTGGGTATGTCCCAAAGCAGCGGCGTTACCATCAGCAACAGTAATGAAGCATTCGCGCCCGTTTGCTCGAGCAAAGGCTCCAGTCCATAGGGTCCGCCGGAAACAGTCAGGAATATGACCGCAGCCAACTGGATTGGTTTCAATTTTCTCGCAAGAGGTGATGGCATGGGCGTAAATGTAAATGGAAAGCGACTATCGATCCAACACCTCTTGCATAAAATGATTGCCTCCCATTAATTCTTTTCTTGTATGCCTTAAATGCCTTGTATGGTTCCAACCTTTTCCTCCTTGCGGACGCCCTACTCCATTTCTCTTGCACCCAACGAGTCCAACCACTTACCACTCACCTCTCACCCCTGACCATCGTCATTGTTTAACAAAATTCATATTCCTAGCTTCACCACCCCTCTGAATCGCCTCCAATTCGACACCTACCTGAAGATGTGCTAGCCAAATAAGACAGGTTGTTTATACGATTTACGCGTATCAACCGCTGCGGGCAAATAATATTAAGTTCTTCACTAAAACAACGATAATATGAAACCTCTACTTCTTCTCGCAGGCGCTTCTATATTGTCACTCAGTCTTCATGCGCAGAACCCGATAACTCAGGTAGCGCCAGCGAATCAACCCTACAAGCTACAGTACAACAATCTAAGAATTGGGAACACGGCTTATGCTCAAAAAGTAATGCAGGCATGGAAACAGTATGATGAGAATAAAATGGACGTGGCCACAACGTTCCTGGCAGACAATGCTGTAGGTATATTTTCCGATGGAACAGTAGTTATGGGAGCAGACAACCT
>DATDNL010000720.1:0-6467 GCA_036518315.1 Flavisolibacter sp.
GTAAAGTATTTTACGGCGCGGATGGCAGTAATAAGAGCTTATTTGACGTGATCAATAAGCACAAGAGCAACGAGAGGTTTTTGTACGTATGCTCTGAAAACCAACAGGATAGCGAAATAACCGGTTGGCTGAAGGCTAACCATTGCGATTTCTCCCTCGCATTCATGTACCGTACCGCCAGCAATGACGTAAAAGACATTTTGAAGAACGACTACGATGTCATTTGCTTCTTTACACCCAGTGGTGTAAGGAGCTTGTTTGACAACGTGCCCAATTTCAAGCAAAACGGGACCGTCATAGGCGCGTTCGGAAGCAATACCTCCAAGGCCGTCGAAGAAGCTGGACTTAAGCTGACGATCAAGGCCCCCGAGCCGCAGGCACCATCGATGGTCGCAGCACTGGAGAAATACTTGTCCGCCGAGACGAAGAAGAAGTAGAAGGTCGATCTAAACATTAATCATCATATAATTGGAGACTCTCAACGTGAATGTTGAGAGTTTTTGTTTACCCACGCCGCGACAGGGGAACACGGATGACACGGATTGTACGGAAAGACACGGATTCTCAGTTTCGAAGTTCGATGTTGACATCGTTCGGACCGTTCAACACTTCGAATCCGTGTAAATCCCTTCCATCCGTGTCATCCGTGTTCGCCCGCCTTTGCCCTGGCGTATAAGCAGACTGTCACCAGTGTCCCGATGATCTTTCGTATTTGCCCCATAGATGCTCCATATATGTCCCGCCTCTTTAAAGATGCGGGACATATGCGGGGCATATGCGGGACATATGCGGGACATCCTATCCTTTACCAAAGCTTTCCTGTTTCCGGACGCTGGTTTACGATTAGTCTTCTACCGATTGTAAACACCGGCCAGTGTCTGAGGCACTGGGAGAATGGCCCCTCCTGTTCTGAGAAACTTGCTTTTTGCGGCTATGGACGAGCATAGGAAAGGGAACACGGATAACCCGGATTTGTAAGATTTACACTGATAGCTTTTAAAAAATCCTTGTAATCCATTTCATCCGTCCAATCCGTGTTCTTACCCTTTCACTGTGGCTAGAAACTTCAATGCCTGTAAACGACCCCAACTACAAACCCCAAACTCCAAACCCTAAACTGTCTCTTACCTTTGTTTCATGCACCCCTATACCAATCGTCTCAGCAAGGAATCGAGTCCCTATTTACTTCAACATGCGCATAATCCCGTTGATTGGTATCCCTGGAGTGAAGAAGCATTTGAGAAGGCTAAGAAAGAAGACAAGCCGGTATTGGTAAGTATTGGTTATGCCGCCTGCCACTGGTGCCACGTGATGGAGAGGGAAAGCTTTGAAGATCCAGGGGTGGCCGCCATCATGAACGAGCATTTTGTAAACATCAAGGTGGATAGGGAAGAGAGGCCCGATGTTGACCACATTTACATGGATGCCATACAGGCTATTACCGGAAGCGGTGGGTGGCCGCTCAATGTGTTTTTGACACCCGACCGCCAGCCTTTTTATGGGGGTACCTACTTTCCGCCGCAGAAGGCGTTCAACCGACCCTCGTGGAAGGACATTCTCTTCTTCATTGCCGACGCTTACAAGAACCGTAAGGCGGAAGTGCTCGAGCAGGCGGAAAATCTTACAGATCATCTTCGAACTTCAAACTCATTTGGCCTTTCTTCTCCTGTTGAAGACGTGTTCAAATCTTCCAGTATAGAGGAAGCCTTTAAGAACATCATGAAGACCGCCGACAGGGAGTGGGGTGGCTTTGGAAGGGCGCCTAAGTTTCCACAGACATTCACGATTAATTTCCTGCTGCGCTATGCTGAGATCCAGGGTAATAAAGAAGCCCTGGAACAGGCAGTAGTAAGCATCGATAAAATGATCGATGGCGGCATCTATGACCAACTGGGGGGAGGCTTCGCCCGTTATTCGACCGATACCGAATGGCTGGCGCCGCATTTCGAAAAAATGCTTTACGATAATGCCCTGCTTGTAAACACATTATGCGAAGCTTACCAGTTAACGGGTAAGGAGAGATACGGGCAGGTAATTGAGGAGACGCTGGCCTTTGTAGAAAGAGAGCTTATGCACGAAGGGGGAGGGTTTTACAGTGCGCTTGATGCCGATAGCGAAGGGGAAGAAGGGAAATTTTATGTATGGGACCTTGAAGAAGTGAGGCCGCTTTTGGGTGAGGACTTTGAATTGTTTACTGAGTATTTTGATATCAGCGATAAAGGTAACTGGGAGCATAAGAACATACTGAGGTTAAAGAAGACGGCCGAGTCGTTCGCGGCAGAGAAAAACCTGGCAACAGAAGAACTGGAAAGAGTGATCAGGAAAGGCAAGGAAAAGTTGTTGGCAGAACGGTCGAAAAGGGTTCGGCCTGGTCTGGATGATAAGGTGATCCTGGGGTGGAATGCACTAATGAATCTTGCCTATAGCAAGGCCTATGGAGCTACATCCAATTCACATTACCGGGACGTGGCAGAACGAAATATGAACTTCCTGCTTTCGGCCTATGATGATGGCAACGGGATGTTGTATCACACCTGGAAGAATGGAGAAGCCAAATACCCGGCTTTTTTGGACGATTATGCCAACCTCGTCTCGGCTCTTTTGGAATTGGGGCAGGTCACCGGCAAGCATGAGTATTTTGAGAAGGCGAGGGACTGGACCAGGGTGGTAGTCAACCATTTCGCGGACGACGATTCGCCCCTGTTTTTATATACCAACAAGAGCCAAAAGGATGTATTGGTGCGAAAAAAAGAGGTCTACGACGGCGCCACTCCTTCGGGCAACGCCACTATGGCGCTGAACCTGTACCATCTTGCCATATTATTTGACATTGGAGAGTGGAGGAAGAGGTCTGAAGAAATGGTGCGCGGGCTGGCAGATGTGACCATAAAATATCCGACATCTTTTGGGGCCTGGCTGGCTGTTTTTTTTGAAATGATAGCCGGTACCAGGGAAATAGTTATACTCGGAAAAGACTGGGAAAACTACCTCCAAAATCTGCTTCGCATTCCAATTTCGCATAAATTAGTGCAGGCGGCCGAAATCCCCCTTTCCGGGTACCCTTTGTTCGAAAATAGACCCAAAACGAGTGAAACCCGTATCTACTTATGTGAGAATTACGCATGCCGCCACCCTGTTAATACGTTGCACGATTTCGTAAGCTTGCTACAACATAAATTATTTTAACAACACGTACAATAACTAGCGATTCGATACCGTTACTGTTTGTACGCCGAAAAACATTTTTGGTACTTGGAAATGAGAAAATTAAATTTTAACCTTGTGTTACCGTTTAGTCAAAAACGAAATTTTAGCCCAATACCCACTAATATGAAAATGAAGAACCAGTACTACACTCTTGCCGCCATTGCAACGGTTTTTCTTGCAAGTTGCGGAGCCCTCGGGAAAAAAGACAAAGGTGGAGCACTGCCAAACGATGGCCAGTTACACGGTATAGCACCGGGTAGCAAGTACGTGTTGCCAAAACCACCGGGAATGGTTTTCATCCCCCAGGGAACTTTCCATATGGGACCAAGTGATGAAGATCCCGCCTACGCATTTAGCGCCCGCAACCGTTCCGTCTCTATCAGCGGATTCTGGATGGATGCAACTGAGATCACCAATAACGAGTATCGTCAATTCGTGAATTGGGTGAGAGACTCGATTGCAGCCCGCGAGTTAGGTTATGTGAAGAATGATAAGAGCGGTAACGAAATGGTTGACTGGACCAAGGTTAAAACCATCAAATGGAACGACCCGACGACATTAGAGAAAATGTCAGGCCTGATCCTTCCTCCCGAAGATCGCATCTTTGGTAAGATGGAGTTAGATCCTCAGAAAATGGTCTATGTTTCTGAGTACTTTGACCTCAAAGAAGCAGCCAAAAGAGAAAACGCTAATAAACCGCGTTCCACTTTTATCCAAAGAGACACTACCAAGATCTATCCTGATACACTGGTCTGGATCCGCGACTTCTCTTATTCCTACAACGAACCAATGACCAAGCGCTACTATGCCCACCCGGCTTACGGAAACTATCCTGTAGTGGGTGTGAACTGGAAAATGGCTAACGCTTTCTGTCAATGGAGAACGCACTACCTCAATTCTTACCTTGATTCAAAGAAAAGAGCCCAGGAGTCTGACTTCCGTCTTCCTACTGAAGCACAATGGGAGTATGCAGCCCGTGGCGGCCGTTCGCAATCGATGTTCCCCTGGGGTAACTATTACCTGAGAAACAAGAAGGGTTGTTTGCTGGCCAACTTTAAACCTGGCCGTGGTAACTATCCTGAGGATGGTGGCTTCTATACGGTTCGTGCCGATGCTTACTGGCCAAATGATTACGGTCTGTATTGCATGGCAGGTAACGTAGCCGAGTGGACTTCTTCCATCTATTATGAAGGTTCTTATACATTCCAACACGATATGAACCCTGATGTTCGCTGGAATGCAAAAGACTCAGATCCTCCAAGAATGAAGCGTAAAGTGATTCGTGGTGGTAGCTGGAAAGACGTAGGATATTATTTGCAAACCGGTACGCGTACCTACGAGTACCAGGATTCAACCAAGTCTTACATTGGCTTCCGTTCGGTAATCGACTTACCCGCACCTTCAGGTCGTAGAAAATAATCCAAAGCATAATCTATTGAGGGGTTCCCCGGAACCCCTTCTTCAACCTATCGTTTAAAATTCAATATTAATAACCAACAATCTCCTAACAACTCAAAAGTTTTTTTATGGCAGTAGTTATTCCTCCAAAAGTTAGTAAATACGTAGACGTAGCAGTATCATTTGGTGCCTCACTCGTTATTTGGGGTGCTTTAAGAAAGATCGTTCACGCTTCCGACGCCCAAATGTGGCTCTGGATCGGTTTGACGACAGAAGCAGTGATCTTCGCCCTTTATGGTACCCTGTACCTGATCTATCCTGTAGAAGCTTCTTCAGCACATAGTGAAGAAATAGCGTTCGAAGGCAACAAGGGTGTTCTGAAATCAATGGACAAAGCGCTTTTGGAAGCCAATATCACCCCTGACCAGTTAAACCGCCTGGGTGACAACTTCAAAAAGTTGAACACTACCATCACCAATATGAACGACATCACTGATGTTGTTGCTGCCACAGGTGATTATACAGCTAAAACACGCGAGGTAACAACCGCCTTAGCACAGGTTAAAGACGCTTACATTGGCGCTGCCAACTCAGTTGGTGCGTTCAACTCAGCTTCTGAAGGTGCAAGGCTGTTCCATGATCAAATACAGGTGTTAACGAAGAACCTCTCTTCTTTGAACACTATTTATGAGCTGGAACTGCAGGAAAGCAACAACCATTTGAAGACTTTGAACCAGTTCTATGGTAAACTGGCCGAGACTTCAAGCTTGATGGTCAATACGGCAGATGACGCTAAAAAGGTTGGTGAGCAGGTTGCCGGATTAGCCAATAACCTTGGTCGCCTGAACAACATCTACGGTAACATGCTTAGCGCAATGCAAGGCAGATAATAATTGACAGCACAAGACGTTTATAACCTACAACCAATATTCCTAAAAGCGACTAAATACTGATATATGGCACTACCTAAAGAGCCACGGCAGAAGATGATCAACATTATGTACCTGGTGCTAACAGCCCTGTTAGCCCTGAACGTATCGGCTGAGATTCTGAACGCCTTTAAAACTGTGGACCACAGCTTAACAACAACAAATCAGACAATCAATAACTCAACTGCTACGATTTTGAAGTCGCTCGAAGACAAGATGAGCGAGGGACCTACCGCGATGAAGGCCAAAGCCTGGTATCCGGAAGCTACCCACGTGCAGGAGCTTAGTGCGAACATGTATAATTACATCCAGGGCCTTAGAGAAAGAATCTTAAAAGAAGCCGGGTACAACCCCAATGCTGAAAATAAGTACGATTCTTCTTACAAACTGGATAACCTCGACATTGCAACCAGGATGATGATCGAGCAAAAAGAAGGTCCGAAGCTTAAAGCAAAGTTGGAACAATACAGAAACGATGTCCTCGCGATGCTGAATGATCCGACGATGCAAGGTTTGCAGCCGGAGGCTAAGAGACAATTCCAGAACCTGGTGCAACTGAACCTTGATGCACCTAAAGTGGAGGACAAGACCAACAACACATGGGAAGCCGCTTACTTTCACATGGTACCGACTGTTGCGGCAATTACCATCTTAAGTAAGTTCCAGAACGACGTAAAGACTATCGAGAACAAGGCTGTTGCTTTCTGCCACGAGCAAGTGGGCGCCGTTAACGTTCGTTTCGACAAGTTCGATGCCATCATCGGTCAGAGTTCAAACTACCTGATGCCGGGCCAAAACCTCGAAATCAAGGCTGGTGTTGGAGCTTTTGCAGAACAAGCAAGACCAACGATCAGCATTGGCGGTCAAAGCCAGCAGATTGGTGATAGTGGTTTCGTACGATATGCCACTAACGTTGGATCTGCCTTAGGAAAT
>DATDNL010000721.1:0-3963 GCA_036518315.1 Flavisolibacter sp.
AGTTGGTTGATTTTGTCGCGGTCCGAAGTGGAGAAGACCAGGTTGATATGATTTCCTTTGTCAAACCAGGAGGTGATTGACCGATAAGGATTGTCCACCACCTCAGGAGTGTCACCCTTTCTTCCTGCTCTTCGTTTTAAAGTATCGGGGTTGGGAAAATAGTGTACGAACTGCGACCGTATTGCCTTGTCCAATAGATTCATGGCAACCTGGTAGGGACCTTCCTGCTCACCTTCATAAACCAATTCTATCTTACCTGTAATGGACGGAATGATGCCAATAAGGTCGCTTATCCAAACCTGTGTTTGTTTTTCATTGTTGAGAATCGCCCGTCTTTCTGCAGCACTGACGGCGTTTTCGAAAGCTGATATGGTAAGGCGAGCACTAACACCACTTTTTTTATCAACGAATTCACTGCCTCTCGCTTCAAAGGCTACTTGTTCAATAAGTCTTTTCACAAGATCGCTTACGACCACTTTTTCTTTTTGTTCTTCCGCTACGTCAGCTTCTTGCTCCGTAATAGCGAGAGCATTCTCGAGTGACTTCGGGTAGTGGGTCAGTATCTGGCTTTCAATCCTGTCTTTGAGAGGCGTGACAATCGAGCCGCGGTTGGTATAGTCTTCCGGGTTGGCTGTGAAGACAAAGAGAATGTCGAGGGGAAGTCTCAATTTAAAGCCACGGATCTGTACATCACCTTCTTCCAGTATGTTGAAAAGGGCAACCTGTATCCTCGCCTGCAGGTCAGGAAGCTCGTTGATCACGAAAATGCTTCGGTTGCTTTTTGGAATGATGCCATAGTGGATCACACGTTCGTCTGCAAAGCTCAGGCGAAGATTGGCGGCTTTAATTGGATCCACATCACCAATTAAATCGGCAACACTGACGTCAGGAGTTGCGAGCTTTTCGCCGTAACGTTGGCTGCGATGAATCCATTCGATGGGCGTGTCATCGCCCTTTTCGAAGATTAACTCCTTTGCAAAGCGTGAAATCGGGTTAAGTGGATCGTCGTTGATCTCGCTTCCGGAGATGATGGGAATGTACTCGTCGAGCAACTCGGTCATCTGGCGTGCCATTCTTGTTTTTGCCTGGCCGCGTAAACCGAGAAAGAGAATATTGTGCTTACTTAGAAGGGCTCTCTCGACATCGGGAATCACTGAATCTTCATAGCCAATAATGCCGGTGAATGTGTCTTCCTTATTCTGAAGTTTCCTGACGAGGTTTGAACGGATCTCCTCCTTGATGCTTTTCGGCTTGTAGCCTGATTCTTTAAGTTCGCCTAGAGTGTTTATGTGTTTGATGTTCATCTGAACGTGGATTTGGGGGAATTTATTGATAATGGAGAAATGGCAAATTAATATACCGTCTTTCGTTTACCACTTTCAAAGTCTCTGAAAATGAATGCTCCCAGACGATCCAGGCTTGCGAAATAAGCTTTACCATTATTTGTTTCAGTAAACTCCTGGACAAACCTTTGCAGGTAAGGATCTGTCGCGATCATGAAAGTGGTGATCGGGATCTTGAGCTTTTTACATTGTGCTGCCAGGTTGAGGCAACGACTTGTGACTTTCCTGTCGAGACCAAAGCTGTTCTTGTAATAGCGTTTACCAATTTTAAGGCAGGTAGGCTTGCCATCGGTGATCATGAAAATCTGTTTGTTAGGATTTTTCCTTCGACGCAAGATGTCCATTGCCAGCTCCAGTCCAGCTACCGTATTTGTGTGGTAAGGTCCGACTTGCAGGTAGGGAAGATCTTTAATCTCAACAGGCCAGGCATCATTTCCAAACACCACGATGTCGAGTGTGTCTTTCGGGTATTTGGTCGTAATCAGTTCGCTTAAAGCCATCGCCACTTTCTTTGCCGGCGTAATGCGATCTTCCCCGTAAAGGATCATCGAGTGAGAGATGTCGATCATCAGCACTGTTGATGTCTGTGCCTTAAAATCGTTTTCTCTTATTTGCAGATCATCTTCCTGCATGTTAAAGGAATCCAGGCCATGGTTGATCTGGGCATTGCGTATAGATTCTGTGAAATCGATTTGCTCCAACATATCTCCGAATTGGAAAGGCCGGGTGTCGGGACTGATCTCATCGCCTAAGCCGGGTTTATAGGTCTGGTGATCTCCTGCCTTCGTTTTCTTGAGCTTGCCGAAGATCTCTTCCAGGCTTCTTTTGCGAATTCCTTGTTCAGTTTTCGGAGTAATCTTTATCTCTGTTTTTTGCTCATTCTCGGTTATATAGCCTTTGTCCTTCAGTTCTTCGATGAAATCGCCCATGCCATACTCCTGGTTGGTCAGCTCGTATTGGCGGTCCAATTGGTTCATCCAATCGAGGGCCTCAGACACGTCACCACTGGTATAGGTGAGTAATTGCATGAAGAGATCCAGAAGCTGGTCGAACTTGGTTTTACCGTCTTCATTTGGATCAAACCTGGAAAATTGAAAACCTCTCATGTTTGTTGTTTTTCGGCGACGCAGAACATGGAATGGCGGACTGAAGATACATGGAGTAGCCAGGGTGTGGTCAGAAAGGTTGTTGACTTGACGTTTTACGATTCACAATTGACCACTCACCACTCACGATTCACGTCTACCACAATCTACAATAATTATGCTTTGTTTTCTTCAACAGCCCTGTTAAAGAAAAATCCCGGCAAACTGCCGGGATTTTTAGGAAGTTATTTTTTTGTACTGTCCTTTCGTTTCAAGCTGTCAGCCCTTTGACCCGGCTGTTCTGTTATATTGACAGCTCCCGGGTTGTACTGCTTTTCAAATGCCTGCATTTGTTGCAGTGCCCTGTTGCAAAACTGTTCGTCATCCATCAGGTCGCCGTTATAATATTCAGGTCTCTGGTCCTTCAAATACTTGTAATAATTCAACTGATCATTGAAGTCTTTAGTCAATGCATCTTTAAGTTTCTTGATCAAACCTGCATCCCCGGCTTTGTAAGCTGCCTCGAGGTAGGCCAGCGACGTGCGGTTATGGCCATTGTCGCGACTCACCATTGCATAGGGTAGTCCTTCGGGATGAATGATTGTTTCAGCCCTATCAAGTAAGGCGACGGCTTCTTGTTTTCTTCCAGCATCGGCCAGATTGGAGGCTGCCTGCGCATAGGTGGCACGGATGCTCAGCAAATGCCTGCGATTCTCCTCATCGAAGTAAACACCTGGCTTATTCGCATTACCACCGCGGAACTGCGTCATCAAAAGGTCCTTCGTTTTATCTACGTCCATATTGAGACTTTGAGCCGAAGCTGCGTTCACGTTGACGGGGACGATCTGGTAAACCAGGCCTACCTGGCGCAGGTAAGGGCCAAAGCCGATTTCACCGTACGGTGAAGTGAAGCATATTGGCCGTCTCCAGTTTGAGGAGGCGAGGATACTCATCATCGTGATCTGGTCCAGTGAAAAGAAAGTCTTATTTGGAGAGATATCAAGAGTGATCTGGTTTAATACTGAATCAGTCGGCTTAACTAAGCCGGATTGTTTTACATAATTAACATCCACCGGAACCGTAAGGTGGGAAGGGATGGCAATTCTTGCACCTGACTTATTTTCGTTGTTCAAGGCACTACCTAAGGTGCTTTTTATGAACTGGTACAAGGGTTGCGTCGCGTTACTTTTATCACCACTGTTGATGATATAACTAAAGCCGCGGAGCTGGTCTTCACTCAGAACCACGTCGAAGGCAGGGCTTTCGTTCACTTTGTAACGGAGCTGGTTCACATACCAGTCGATACCCAGCAAGCTGGTATTAACAATACGCACATCGGGACGAACGCCTTCCACCTCTTGTGCATACCAAAGAGGGTAAGTGTCGTTGTCGCCGAACGTGAACAATATCGCGTTCTTTGGACAACCAACCAGGTAGTCGTAAGCTATGTCCGGTGCCAGCGTCTTTTGACTTCGGTCGTGGTCGTCCCATTCCTGCGCTCCCATAATGATAGGTGCTATAAGGCAAAGAATCGT